>JAPLUJ010000668.1 GCA_026397695.1 Verrucomicrobiota bacterium
AATCCTTCCAAGGGGCCAGCCAGCGCGCGCGTCTCATGATGCCCGCAGCCTAGCCACCGCCACCGCCAATGCAAGCCCCAAACTTAATTATTTCTCTGACCCTCTGTTATGTCTTTTGGTGAAGGCCGCTGAAAGAGCGGGTGGGTCGGACCGGAAGGCGGGAAAAGCTCGGGTCACGGCAACGAACTAACGAAAAACGAAAAGGCAGGAGGCGAGCACGTGGCAGACACTGCCACTCAGCACGAAGAGATGCCAGATCGCGTGGTTGTATGGCAGCCGGTGCCACGCGAAAAAGACGATGCCGAGGGAATAGGCGAGCCCGCCGGCGGCCAGCCACCCGATCCCTGCGGCGGGCATCAGCCGGAGCAGCGGACCGCCGGCCAGCACGATCAGCCAGCCCATCAGCAGATAGATGGAGGTGGAGATCCAGTGGTCCTTTTTGCCCTGCCACAGGGTTTTGGTCAGCACGCCGCCAAGCGCCATTGCCCAGACCGCAACCAACAGCGACCACCCCCACGCCCCCTTCAAGGTGATCAGGGTGATCGGCGTGTAGGAACCCGCAATCAGCAGGTAAATGCAGGCGTGGTCGAACGCCTGCAAACGCGCCTTCCACCGCGGCGAAGTGAAAAAATGATAGAGAGTGGACGAGGAGTATAACAAAACCAGCGAAAGTCCGAAGACCGATGCGGCAACTACTTTGAGTGCGTCACCACCGGCCATTACCAGCATGACCACCAATGCCACGATGCTGAAAACCACGCCCGCCGCGTGCGTCACGAGGCTGGCGACCTCCTCGCGGTGGGAGTCGCACAAGGGCGAACGGTGAGCGGCATGTGTGGACATCCGGCGCTGCTAGTTCATCGCGCGGATGCGCTGGTTTGTCCAGCCGGTTTTTTCCAACGATGAATCTTGGCAAAGCTGGACGGATAGGTATGCTCGCACAGGTCAAATGCCAAAACGTACCGGCTATGTTTATGATGATATCTTTCTCGATCACGAGCTTGAACGAGGGCACCCTGAATCACCGTTCCGGCTCGCGGCGCTGCATGCGGTTGTCAGCGAAAGCGGACTGCTTGCCAAACTGACCTGCCTGTCCCCACTTTGCGACGACGCCTTGATCACCGGGCGGATCGCACTGGTGCATACCCCGGAACATATCCAAGGGGTGCTCGGGACCGGGATAACCGGCACAGTGGCGCTGCGCGCGGTCGGTGCGGTCCTTGCCGCGGTGGATGCGGTCGCCGGCAACGAACGTTTGGTTGATAATGCTTTCTGCGCCATCAGGCCGCCGGGCCACCACGTTCACAATGATGTCAATAAGGACGGCCGCAGCCAGGGCGAAGGTTTCTGCTTTTTCAATAACGTGGCCATCGGCGCACGCTACGCACAGCAACAATACGGTTTTGGAAACATACTGATATTGGACTGGGATTATCATCACGGCAATGGAACTGAAGACGTGTTTTACAGAGATCCCACGGTCTTTTACTTTTCAACCCACCGCTTGAACGACTATCCTGGAACAGGTTATCCTCAGCGTATCGGGGATGGCGCCGGCAAGGGATACAATCTCAATGTTCCGCTGCCGTCACCCGGAGATATATACGGCAGCGTTACCGATGACGATCTCCTTGCGGCCTTTGACAACCATTTGCTGCCGCAACTTGAGGCCACCGGGTTTGTTCCGGATATGATATTCATATCGGCCGGATTCGACAGCAGAAAGAACGACCGTCTCGGCAATTTTTCCATTACGGACGACGGGTTTTCCGCGATTACCCGGCGAGTCATGACGCTTGCCCGAAACGCCTGTGAAGGCAGAATCGTGTCCGTTCTCGAGGGGGGCTACAATCCTGAGGGTTTGGCGCTTGCCACCTGCGCCCACCTCCAGGCCCTCATGGAGTCAACAGAGAAACTAAAAATGCCATGGTAACCGGTCCCATCAATAATCCATCCAGACGTTCATTCATACAAAAGAACGTTGCCGCCGGTATCGGTTTGGCTGTCATGAATCCTGCATCGGCATTTTCAAAGCCCGCATATTCCGGGATGAGGCCCGGACTTGTGACTTATCAATGGGGTAAGGACTGGGATTTGCCCACATTGATTGCCAATTGTGCCAAAACCGGGCTGCTGGGTGTTGAGTTGCGCACCCAGAATGCACATGGCGTTGAAACCCATCTCAATGCATCGCAACGTGGCGATGTGAAAAAACAGTTTGCCGACAGTCCCGTGACCTGCATTGGCTATGGGTCCAATTTCGAATATCATAATCCTGACCCGAAAATACTTCGCGAGAACATTGACCTGACAAAGGAATATATCAAGCTGTGCAAGGATATCGGGGCGACAGGCATCAAAGTAAAACCCAATAATCTGCCTGCCGAGGTGCCCAGGGAAAAAACCGTGGCTCAGATTGCCGCCTCGCTGAATGAGGTGGGGAAATTCGCACAGGATCACGGCCAGTTGGTCAGAGTGGAGGTTCATGGTCCCCGAACTCAGGAACTGCCCAATATGCAAGCCATTTTTGACCAGGTAACCGAGCCCAATGTGAGGATTTGCTGGAATTGCAATGACACGGATTTATTACAAGACGGCCTTGAAGGGAACTTCAATAGGGTTAAAAAGTGGCTTGGAGATACGGTCCATGTGCGTGTCTTCAACATGGCCAATTATCCTTGCCAGCAGCTTTTCAACTTGTTGGCAGGGATGAATTTCAACGGTTGGGTGCTTATCGAGGCAAGTACCATACCCGCTGACACGATTGCCGCCATGAAAGAACAGGTTGCCCTGTTCAACCAACTGATTGCCAACGTGAAATAAGTATCAAACCAACTATCAATATGACAAAGAGAAGGGATTTCATCAGGCAAAGCGCGCTCGGGTCAACCGCTATGGCGATAGGAGGCATTGGCTTCAGTGCCAGATCTTATGCTGCAATCAAAGGGGCGAATGAACGGGTCAATGTGGCGGTCATTGGCATCAGAGGTCAGGGTCAGGCCCATATAGCTGGCTATGCCAATGCGAAAAACGCCCGGGTAATCGCCTTGTGCGACGTGGACAGCAACCTGTTCGACGGGACAATCAGCAAATGCTTCACCGGCAAGGGCTTGCCAAAACCGAGGATCCATACTGATTTGCGCAGGCTTTATGAGGATAAGGACGTGGATGCCGTTTCAATCGTAACACCCAATCACTGGCATGTGCTGGCATCGATCTGGGCGTTGCAGGCGGGGAAGCATGTATCGGTGGAAAAACCCTGTTGTTATAATTTTTTCGAAGGCCGGAAATTGGTCGAGGCTGCGGAAAAATACAAGCTGATAGTACAGGACGGTGCCGAACAAAGGAGTAATCCGTGCGCGCAGAGCATGGCTGAATATTTGCATGGTGGAAAGCTGGGAGAAGTATATATGGCCAAAGGACTTTGCTATAAATGGCGTGACACTATCGGCAAAACCCCGGATGAACCGGTGCCCGCCGGTGTTGATTACGATCTTTGGCTGGGACCGGCACCCAAGCGGCCGTTCTCGAAAAACAGGTTTCATTACAATTGGCATTGGAACTGGGATTACGGCAATGGGGACATGGGAAACCAGGGTGTGCATGAGATGGATATCGCGCGCTGGGGATTGGGAGTCACCCTGCCGGTGAAGATCAGCGCCACAGGCGGCCATTTCATGTTCGACGATGACCAGCAGACGCCTAATGATCTGATGGCTGTTTTCGAGTTTCCCAATCCCCAGGGAGGCGGCGATAAGAAGAAAATCCTGCAATTCGAGGTTCGTCACTGGATTACCAATCGCGAAGGGGTTAACAGCGAAAATGCGAAGGATACTTACATGGTCAGTTCTAGCAACACCGTCGGAAATCTGTTTTATGGCTCAAAGGGGTACATGACCAAGAATGTCAGCGAGTGGCAGACATTTATTGGCAAGGAGCGTGTGGCCGGGGATAAGGGAGAAGGTGTGGGTGATCATTACTCGAATTTCATCGAAGCAATACGTGCCAATGACCAGCAACTTGCCCAAGGCGATATACGCGAGGGATTCTATTCCTGTGCATTGATGCATCTCGGAAATATTTCCTACAGGCTGGGAAAAGCCCTTGAATTTGATCCTGTGAAGATGAAGTTCATCGATGCACCCGATGCCGATGCCATGCTCACACGGGAGTATCGCCAGCCTTTTGTGGTGCCGGATGAGGTCTGATTTTCTTGGATTGACAGGGCGGGTGGCGGTGTTTTAGGATGGCTCATGCGTTTATGCGGGCGTTCAGTGCGCCACGCTGCGGCATGAGAGCCCAAACCATCAAACCATCAAACCATCCATGAAACACCTCAATACCCATTGTTGGATCGCAGGCGCTGTGGCGCTGGCGGGAGCACACATAACCGGTGCACAAGCTGACATCTCGCAGACCGAACAGTACTTCCGCACATTACCCATGGAGGCCCGCCGCCTGACGGGGCCCTTGTACTGGATGCACGGCGACGAAACCCGTGAGCAGTTGGAGGCCGAACTGAAGAACGTGCTGGATGGCGGCAACGGCACGTTCACCGCCGAACCCCGGCCGCACAAGGATTGGCTGGGCGAGGGCTGGTATCGCGATCTGGGCATCACGCTGGATTTCGCACGCAAGAACAACCTCACGCTGTATATTTTCGACGACTGGTGGTGGCCGAGCCAAATGATGGGCGGACGAGTGCCGGCGGAATACGGCAGCAAGGTGCTGGAAGCCACCGCCGTCCACCTCCAGGGACCGGCCAAGGCGGACGCCGACGCCTACGCTGACGCCAACCTCATCGCAGTGGTCGCCGGCAAGGAGTTGGATGGCGGAGTCATCGACGGCCAGACGTTGGTGGATCTCACCTCCCGCATCAAGGATGGCAAACTCGTTTGGGAGAGTCCCGCCGGCGCGTGGTGCATCATGAAGTTCACGTGGAAGTTCAAGGGCAGCATCGGCCAGCAAAGCAAGTATATCTCCGTGGACGGTGCCAGCCCGGACTGTGTCGATTGGTTCATCAAGACGGTCTATCAACCACACTACGACCGCTTCAAGGCCGACTTCGGGAAAACCATCACCGGCTATTTTTATGATGAACCGGAAACCCAGGGCGACTGGGGCAGCGCGGTGCCCAAGGTGATCGCCGAGCGCAAGCTTGACCTCGCCAAACTGCTCGTCGGCTACAAGTTCAAACTCGCCGGCGATGAACAAACCTCCGCCTATTACAGTTATATCGACGCCTTCGCGGAAGCCTGGGGGCGCACGATGTATGGCGGCATGACCCGTTGGTGCCGCGACCACAAGGTCGTTTCGATGGGCCACTTTATGGAGCACAACGATTGTCTCTTCAGCCGCACCCTGTCCGCCGGCAACCTGATGCAGTTGCAGAAATACAGCGACATGGGCGGTATCGACCTGGTCTGCCGCCAGATCTATCCGGGCGAGCGCAAGCTGGGCATCTATCAAACACCCAAGATTGCCAGTTCCATCTCGCACACATATAACAAGCAGGACGACATCGCCTTCAGCGAGGTATACGGCGGCTACAATCAGGTGCTGACGTATCCGCAAATGAAATGGTTGGCGGACTGGCACCAGGTTCGCGGCGTCAATTTCCTGATCAGCCACTCGTTCAACCCGCGCGCGCCCTACGACAGGGATTATCCGCCCTATTTCTACAATGGCGGCTTCGAGCCACGCTGGCCGCTGTACCGCGTCTGGGCCGATTACACCAGCCGCCTCAGTGTCATGCTCACCGGCGGACGGCACGTGTGCCCGGTGGCTTTCCTGTTCCCCGGGCAGAGCCCGCATGTCGGCAAGATGCAGCGCCCGGAGGAATTCACCAGCACGCTGCAGGACGCCTTGTTCGACAGCGACTGGCTGCTCTATGACGCTTGGGAGGACGATGCCAAACTGGTGGGCAAAACGATCCAACTCCACAAGGAGACCTATCAGATATTGGTGCTGCCCGCAGTCGAGGTGATTCCCTATCCGACATTGGTCAAGGCGCTGCGGTTTTTTGAAAACGGCGGGGTGGTGGTGGCCTATCAGGATTTGCCTGGCAAGTCCGCCACCCTCGGTCGCGGCGCCAAGGACATCGCCCAACTCTGCGCTGACATCTGGGGGACTGCCACGCCCTCGTTGACGCGCTGCAAGACCAGCAAGGCCGGCGGACGCTCGTATTTTCTACCCGCCAAACCGACGCGCGAGGAGCTTCAGAAAGTTCTCACCGGGGATGCCGGGATTCATCCCACGCTGGAAGTGAAAGCGGGTGAAACCAGCAATTGGCTGCATATTCTACACCGCCAGAAAGACCAGCGGGATGTGTTTTTCGTCTGCAACCAGAACCATCTGGGTGAGGCCCGTAAATTCACTCTAACACTTACCGCCAAGGGCGAGCCGGAATGTTGGGACCCGATGCGCAATGAAATCACCGCCATTCCCTACCGCCGCCTCGGTGCCGATGCCGTCGAAGTGGACCTGACCCTGGAACCGTCGGAAAGCGTCCTCTTGGTTTTCGCAGCGGCAAAACGCCAACTGCCGCCACGTGACGCCACGGCCAAGCCAGCCATCGAGCCGCTGGTCGTCACGCGCGACGTCGTCGCTCCGGTGCCGGCACCGGTACCGCAGGCGCTCAATGGGCGGCCGTTTGCCAAAAGCCCGGTCACAGCCGACGTCTTTGTGGGTCACTGTGAGATTCCCAACACGGTGGATCTGGCAAAATCCGACGTCATCTTCACCATGGATGAGTTGGCTCCCGAAGCGGCGGCACGGGTCACCGTCAACGGTCGGGATGCCGGCGGCTTCATCGGCAAACCCTATCGCCTCACCATCACGACGTTGCTGAAACCCGGTACCAATACGCTGCGCATCGAACCCTTCGCGCCCAAGCAAGCCCGCTTGATCGTCGTCCCCCGTTAAACATCCAGTGACGGTGGATAGGCATGCCAATTCCATGTGGCAATTTCTTCTAACAATGTAATCTAACAATCCAAGCATGAACACCACCCACACTCGAATCGTCATAAGCGTGCTGGCGCTCGCCACCACAGCCGCCTGGGCCACCGAATTCCACGTGGCCACTACCGGCAAGGACACCGACCCCGGCACGCAGGCCGCACCGCTGCGGACGATCCAGCGTGCCGCCGATCTGGCTCAAGCGGGCGATACCATCACCGTGCATGAAGGCGTCTATCGCGAGCGTATCAACCCGCCGCGTGGCGGCGAGTCCGACAAGAAGCGCATTGTCTATCAGGCCGCGCCGGGCGGGAAGGTCGAGATCAAGGGGTCGGAAGTCGTCAAGAACTGGCAGAAAGCCCAGGACGATGTTTGGATAGTGACGCTTCCGAATTCGTTTTTTGGCGACTTCAATCCGTACAACGACATCATCCGCGGCGACTGGTTCAATGCCAGGGGCCGCGCGCACCACACCGGCGCCGTCTATCTCAATGGCGAATGGCTGAGCGAGGCGGCGAAGCTGGAGGATGTGCTGAAGCCGGCGGGTGAGACGCCGCTGTGGTTTGGCGAGGTGGATGGCGGGAACACGAAGATCCGGGCGCAGTTCAAGGGCGTGAATCCCAACGAGCAACTGGTGGAGATCAATGTTCGCCGCACGGTTTTCTATCCGGACAAGCCGGGCCGGAACTTCATCACCGTGCGCGGCTTCACAATGCGCCACGCGGCCACGCCTTGGGCACCGCCGACGGCCGAGCAAATCGGCCTGATCGGCACGCATTGGAGCAAAGGCTGGATCATCGAGAACAACACTGTCAGCCACTCGGTTTGTTCCGGCATCGCGCTGGGCAAACACGGCGACGCATTCGACAACACCTCTGCTAACAGTGCCGAGGGCTACGTCAAAACCATCGAGCGCGCGCATGCCCATCCCATCGCGTGGACCAAGGAAAACATCGGCCACCATATCGTCCGCAACAACACCGTCTCGCACTGCGAACAAGCCGGCATTGTCGGCAGTCTGGGCTGCGCGTTCAGCAGCGTGACCGGCAACATCATCCATGACATCCACGTCCGACGTCTTTTCACCGGTGCCGAAATGGGCGGCATCAAGTTCCATGCCGCCATTGATACCGAAATCAGCCGCAATCATATCTATCGGACGTGCCGCGGACTCTGGCTGGACTGGATGGCGCAGGGCACGCGCGTCTCGCGCAACCTTTTCCACGACAACCTCACAGAGGACTTGTTTTTCGAGGTGAACCACGGGCCGTTCGTGGTGGACAACAACATCTTCCTGTCCGCCGTCAGCCTGCTGGACTGGTCCGAGGGCGGTGCCTATGCGCACAATCTGATTGCCGGGAAAATCATCTGCCGGCAGGAGCTGCGGCGCGCCACGCCCTATCATCCCGCCCATTCGACGCAGGTCTCCGGCCTGGTCAACATCAAGGGCGGCGACAACCGCTTCCACAACAACATCTTCGTCGGCGCAGGCGCGACCGCACCCGCAACCACCAACCCCGCCAAGCCACCTCGGCCTGACGATGGTTATGGCACCTGTGTCTATGATGTCCGCGAGTTCCCGCTTCTCACCGGCGGCAATGTCTATCTCGATGGCGCACGACCCTATGGCAAGGAAACCAATCCGCTCACATTGCCGGACGCGTTCAACAGCAAATTCACAGAGGATGCCGGCGCGGTGCATCTGCAACTGACGTTGCCGGCCTCGCTGTCCAAGGCGGCAACGACACCGGTGACCACGGAGCTGTTAGGCAAGGCCAGGATTCCACAACTTCCCTACGTGAATTCCGATGCCACGCCGGTGAACATTGACACCGATTACTTCGGCAAACCCATGAACAAGACCCATCCCACGGCCGGCCCGTTCGAAAATCCCGGAACCGGCCCGCTCACCTTGAAGGTGTGGTAGGCGGGTGATCCGCGATTTGCGATCTCCGCCTGCGGCGGATGATGTCTTCCAGCCGGAGCGGGACGCTCCGGGCACGCTCTGCGGCAGGATGCCACAGCCACCATTCAGAAACGGGATATCTATCAGCCACTTTGCGGTTCACGCATGATCGAGGTTTTTTTCGGTTTTGGCGTCGATGATGAAGAAGCGTTCGCGGTTGAGGGTGGGGTCGGAGCGGAAGAAGAGTCGGCCGGAATGGGCGCGTTCGAGTTCTCCTAACAGTTTTGGCGCTGGATTTCGACGGACATGGTCATCGGGGTTTTGACGCGGGCGCGGCCCTGACAGTACGGACATGGCTCATACATCGAATCGCGGAGTGATTCGTTAATCCGTTGGCGAGTCATTTCCATCAGGCCGATGGGCGAGATCTGGATGACCTGGGTCTTGGCCTTGTCCTTTCTGAGGCGGTCCCTGATGACCTTGTAAACCGTTTGTTGGTCCTTGCGGTGGCGCATGTCGATGAAGTCGATGACGACCAATCCGCCGATGTTGCGCAGACGGAGTTGGCGTGCGACTTCGCGGGCGGCTTCGGTGTTGGTTTCCAGGATCATCTTTTCCACGTCCTTGGAGCCG
>JAPLUJ010000441.1 GCA_026397695.1 Verrucomicrobiota bacterium
CGTAACGGACGGACCGCCCACACGCGATTCGTGGAAGTGGAACTGCCCGCGGTGGCCGCACGCCCACTGGTGGTCGAGTTGGAAGGCGGTGGGCGCGTCCTACTCAGCGAGTCGGCCCACGTCAGTTTGCTGGCGCAATTGCTCGCGAGCATTGCCGGGCACCGGGAAGGAGGGCACTCGTGATCGGCCTCGGCATGTCGGCGCTCAAAGTCTATCTGGCCGTGGAACCCTGCGATATGCGCAAGGGATTCAACGGACTCTCCATCGCCGCCGTTGAACACCTGACTCAACCACTGGCATGCGACGCGTTGTTTGTTTTCATCAACAAGCGGCACACGCGGGTCAAGGTGTTGTGTTTTGACGGAACGGGCTTGTGGCTCGCAACAAAGCGGCTCGAAAAAGGAACTTTCAGTTGGCCCGAGCCAAGCGAGACCGGTCAACGCAAGATCACGCTCCAACCGGAGGCCCTGCGTCTGTTGCTGGACGGTGTTGACATGCGCGGTGCCAAATTCAGGCCGTGGTATGAACGGCCCTGATGACGACGTTTTCAAACCAGAAATATATATTAAGAAATCCGAACTTTTTTCTTGCAAGTTATGTGATATTCGGCATAGTCAAAACATGCCCGGCGCGAACCACCCAGACCTAACCACACTGCTTGCGCGGGTGGAGCGGCTGGAAGGAGAACTCGCGCTGGCCAAAGCCGAAATCAAGCGCAAGGACCGGATCATCGAAGCTCTTCAACACCGGCTGTTCGGCCCGAGTTCCGAGAAGATGGATCCCGCCCAGCTCCAACTGATGTTCGACGAGTTGGTGCTGGGAAAACCGGCACCCTCTCCGGACCAAAGCGCTGGCGAAACATCCGCACCGGAGGGGGAAAAACCAAACGTCGCAAAAACCCGCCGCACCAAGGCTGACCGCTTTCCAAAAAACCTGAAAATCATCGTCGAGGCGGTTCTCATTCCCGATGAAGTGGACGCCAATCCGAATGATTATGACGAAATCAGTGAGGAGTATCACGACGAACTCGACGTGATCAAAGCCGAGATGATCTGGCGGCGCACGATCCGCAAGAAGTTCGTCCGCAAGAGCGACAAGACCTGCCCGCCGGTCATCGCACCCGCTCCGCTACCCAGTATCCCCGGCACTCTGTGCGCTCCCGCGCTCGCCGCGCAAATCATCGTTGATAAATTCGAGGACCATCTCCCGCACTACTGCCAGTCTAACCGCTTCCGACGACGATACGATGTGGACCTCGGCCGCCAGACCATCAACGCCTGGACCCATGCCACCGCCGGCCACCTCAATCCGATCGGCCAGGCGATCAAAGCCGAAGTGCGCCAAGCCACCGAACTCCAGGTGGACGAAACACCCATCGAATATCTCAAGCCCGGCCATGGTTCCACCAAGACCGGCTACCTATGGATCTACAACGATCCACTGGGCAAGACGTGCTATTACGATTGGCGGACAGGGCGAGGACACGATTGTCTGATGGACTTTCTGGGCTACGACGAGGAAACCGGCACCATCGATTATGCCGGTGACATCCAGTGCGATGGATACAGCGCCTACCAGGCACTGGCGGCACGCTATTCGTGCATCCGGCTGGCTGGTTGCCTCGCCCATATCCGGCGCAAGTTTGTCGAGGCGATGGCCGAAGCTCCGGATATCACGCTACCCATCCTGCAAATCATCCAGCGCATCTATCGCATCGAGCAACAAACCCGCCTTGCTCAGGCACCGCCTGCTTGCAGGGAGTTGATCCGCCGTGCCCGCATCCGTCCTCTGGCCGATGCTCTCTATCGATTGATTCTTGAGGCTCGAATCGCCCACCTTCCCCACGGACTGCTGGGCGAGGCTCTCACCTACGCCATCAACCAATGGCCCAAGTTCCTCGTCTGTCTGGAGAACGGTCGTCTTGAAATTGATAACAATCTAGCGGAAAATAAAGTTCGTCCGGCAAAACTCGGTGCCAAAAACTGGATGTTTTTCGGCAATGCCGAGGCCGGGACCAACAATGCGTTGTTCTACACGCTCATGGCCAACTGCAAGATCCAGGGTCTGGACCCCGAGATCTATCTGACCGAGGTGATCAAACGCCTGCCGCACAATGCGACCGCCGAACAAGCCGCCGAGCTGACCCCGGCCCGTTTCGCCGCCGCGCTGCGCGCCGAAACGCAGGCCGTCGCTTAACAGCAGCCCGCCCGGTTGCCCGGCGGCAGGGGGGACGAATTTAGGACGCTTACGGCTTGCCGAAACCTGCGGAATGTAGGAAGGGAGGACCAATGAAAAATGACCTTGCAAATTGCCGGGAAATGCGGTCATTCTGACCGTGATGCAGAGTTCTGCCAACCGTTCCGTCAGATGCATGATGCCGACC
>JAPLUJ010000273.1:0-9519 GCA_026397695.1 Verrucomicrobiota bacterium
CTGGGGACCGGCCATTCCTAACAACACTGCGGTGATCCTGAGCCTGGTGGTCCAGCCGGATGGATCCTACGTGGTTTATTCTAACGGAACATCGGTGATGACAGGCGGACCCAACGGCGACTTCAGCACCTCAATGGTTCCCACCGGCACCGAGGAATACAAGAAGTATGTCAACGTCGGCCGCAACAATCCGGACGGTTGGAGCGCCTTCAACGGCAACATCGGCGATGTGTTTGTTTACAATGTCGCCCTGACCCCCACCGAACGCCAACAACTTGAGACGGATGTCACGGCCAAGTTCCTCTCGACGGATTACACCGTCACCGCCACTCCCGGCGCGGGTGGCACGATCAATCCCACGGGTTCGGTTTCCATCAACCCGGGCGGGAGCCAGACCTTCACGATTGCACCGCTCGCAGGTTATGTCCTCAATGCGGTCACCGTCGATGGTGTCCCGCAAGGCGTGATCAACAGTTATACCTTCAGCAACGTCACCGCGAACCACACGCTCGGTGCCACCTATTCGGCCATTGTCCTCGTGCCGACCACCACTCTCGCCCGCCATCCCGGCACCGGCAGCTCCTCGACCTATGGCGACTCGCTGAGCTTCGATGTGACTTGCGCCGGAACCCCGGTCCCGACGGGTACGGTGACCCTCAGGGACGGTGGATCTAACGGAACAATCATCGGCAGCGGTACCCTCTCCGGCGGCACCTGCACCATCACCCCTGCCCTCACCGCCCTGACGGCCGGCAGCCACAACAACCTCGTGGCCGTCTATGCCGGTGATGGCATCATCCCCGCCATGAATTCCAGCGCCCTGGACACCCAATCCGTCAGCCAGAAGACACTCACCGTGACGGGCTTGGCGGTCACTCCCAAGCCCTACGACGGCAATGTTACCGCCACCCTCACCGGGACGCCGGTCCTCAACGGCTTGGTGGACAGTGACACCCTCACCCTGGGCAACACCACCAGCGGCACCTTTGCCGACCCCAACGCAGGCACTGCCATACCCGTCGATACCACAATGACTCTCTCCGGTTCGGCTGCGACGAATTATTCGCTAACCAAACCCACTCTAACGGGAACTATCACGCCCAGAATCGTGACCCTGAACGGCAGCCGGGCCTACGACGGCACGTTGACCGCAACGGCTGGCATTTTGTCGGCATCTAACAAAATAGCTGGTGACGACCTCGCACTGACGGGCAGCGCGACGCTGGCCGGCAAGAACGCCGAGACGCAAACGATCCTCCTCGGCTACGCCACGCCGATCCGCGTGCAAAGCAAGACCGGTGCCGTTGGCACCACCGCTGCGAACTCCTTCACGGTGAGCATGACCGCTCCCACCAGCGGCAATACCCTAGTCGCGGTGGTCTCAACGCGCAGCACGACCGCGAGCGCAGTCACAAGCATATCCAACACCGGGACAGCCTTGGCTTGGGCGCGTGCGGTGCAAACCACGCCGTCATCCAGCACCACGACGGAAATCTGGTATGCGCCGGTTCTCTCCGGCGCGGGGACGGACATCACAATCAACTTGTCGGCGTCCATTTTCGCCGCCGCCGTGGTTGGGGAATACAGCGGCGTGTTGACGCCCGGCCCGGTGGATGTGACGGCTAACAATAGCAACGGCAGCAACAGCACCGCGACAAGCACCGGCACGACGGCCACCACGACCCAGGCGAATGAAGTGTGGATAGGCGGCATCGGTCTCAGATCCAGCGGCTATACGCTGGGCACTCCGACCAATTCGTTTACAGCAGTCACCAACGCGTCATCGGGCAGCACGACGGCCACCAACAATGCCAGGGTGTATTTCCTTGAAAAAATCGTCTCGGCTGCCGGAACGGCGAATTCCGGCGGTACCACCACCAGTTCCCGCTGGTCCGGTGCGATCGCCACCTTCAAGGCGGCCAGCACATCAAGCCTAGCTCTGTCAGGCACGGCGGCGGGCAACTACACGCTAACAGGCGCGACCGGTTCGGTGGCCGTCACGCCCAAAGCACTCACGGTGGGAGCGCCCGTGATCGCGTCCAAGGTTTACAACGCCTCGGCCACCGCCGGTGCGGTCACCGTGGGGACTCTCTCGGGATTCATTGGAACTGAAACCGTGACCACAACCGCCATGGCGGCGGCATATTCGAGCGCCAATGCGGGATTGTATCCCGGCACCACCATCACCTACACGCTGTCTAACGGAATCAACGGCGGGTTGGCCGCCAATTACAGTTTGTCTAACGGAACGGTGACCGGGGAAATCACGCGAAAACCGCTGTCGGCCACCGCTCCCGTGATTGCGTCCAGGGTTTACGATGCCACAACCACCGCCGGCGCGGTCACCGTGGGGACTCTCTCGGGCTTTGTGGGAACCGAAACCGTGACCGCAAGCGCCATGGCGGCGGCGTATGCGAGTGCCAATGCGGGATTGTATCCCGGCACCACCATCACCTACACGCTGTCTAACGGAATCAATGGCGGGTTGGCCACCAATTACAGCTTGTCTAACGGAACGGCGGCCGGGGAAATCCTGCCCAAGGCGCTGACGGTTACGGGACTCATGGCAGGCCCCGCGATTTATGATGGCACGCTGACGGCGAAATTGGGCGGCACGGCGGTGTTGTTAGCGGTCGCGGCACCGGGCACCGGGACGCCTGACGACGGCACGCCTTACACGGGTGACACGGTGATCCTGGGCGGAACGGCGGCGGGCATGCTGGCGGCACCCTACGTCGGCACCCGGGCGGTGACGGTCACCGGATGCACCCTCAGCGGCGCGCAGGCGGACAATTACTCCGTGACCCAACCCACGGGCTTGACCCAGACCATCATGCCCAAGGCGCTGACGGTGAGCGGCCTGGCCGCAACTAACAAGGAATACGACGGCACGCCCGTGACCAACCTCACCGGCACCGCCGCGTTGCTGGATGCGGAGGCTGCGGGCAACGGCACGACCAGCGACGGCAAGCCTTACACCGGCGATTCACTGACCTTGGGCGGCACCGCGGCAGGCGCGTTTGCCAACCATGATGCAGGCGACGGCAAACCGGTCACCGTGACGGGCGTCACGCTGATTGGCGCGCAGGCCGACAATTACAGCCTCACCCAACAGGCCGGCCTAACGGCAAACGTCACGCCGCGTCCACTCGCCGTGGCGGCCACCGGACCTGCCATGGCCTATGGCATGGCACTGACCACCGGCACCAGCACGACGAACTTCAGCGCGGGAGTCGCAGGCGCCACGGGCGTGGGCAGCGAGACGGTCACGGGCGTCACTCTAACACCCGATGCCGCCGGACTCTCCGCCACCACGGCAGCAGGCAGCGCCTACGTCGTCACGCCGTCGCTGGCCACCGGCACCGGCGGGTTTGCGGCCAGCAACTATCAGATTACCTACACCCCGTACCCCGGCACGGTGGCCAAGGCACAGGCAACCGTCACGCTCGGCAATCTCGCGCATGCCTATGACGGCGCGCCGAAGTCCGCGTCGGCGACGACCAATCCGGCGGGACTCGCGGTTGATCTAACATACAATGGATTCACCGACCCACCGAGTGCCATCGGCAGCTACGACGTAGTGGCGACCGTCAACAATTCCAACTACACGGGCACGGCTTCCGGCACGCTGTTCATCGCGGAGGAGGCGATCATCGCATGGCGCAAAGTGCATTTCTCAGCCCAGGAAATCGCGGACGGCCTTGCAGCTGACAATATCGATGCGGACGGTGACGGTGCCATCAATCTGATAGAGTTCGCGTTCAATGGCGACCCGCGCGACGGCGCCAGCAGCGGCATGTTCTTCACCCGCCTGGCCGATGGCGCGGACGGTGACCTCACACCCGAACCGCGGTAAGGCGTGGCGCGGCGTTCACACCCGACGTCGGCCATGCGCAAGTGTCGCTCACCATCGACGGACTCGTCTATACCATCGAAGGCAGCCGCACGCTGATAGGAGCCTGGGACAGCGAGGTGATCGATCAGGGAGCATCCGACGCCGCCCCCGCCGGCAGCGCGCTGTTAGATCTGGGCGGCACCGGTTGGCAATACCACACCTTTTCCGCCTTCAACGGCCTGTCCGGCAAGGGCTTCCTCCGCGCGGGCGTTGCCAAACCGTAAAGGACGCTGTCCTGACCGTTGTATGTTAGATCGTGGGCCACGGCTTCTTGCCGTAAGGGGGGGGACGTATCGTCCCTTCTTCTTGAGTGATCGAGACGTGCTCCTTATTGCCACGGTCCGCCCCGCCGCTCCCGTCATTTTGCCATTCTATTGGTTTTTTGCAGCTTATCGCAGCAGGCTGCGGACGTTATGGCAGCAGGCGGATGTGGCCGATTTTGTAGCGCCGTGCGTTGTCGTCATCGGCAAGCGGCAGGGCGATGGTGGGGGTGCCGTCGCGCTGGCCGATAGAGACGAAGACGGTGTAATCCCCGGGTGCCGTGGCCGGGCCATGGATACCGCCAAACGGCCGGGCGATGGTGAAGTCCGAATGCAGGGTTTTGGTTTCGGCCATGCCTGGCGCGGCGACTTCGAGGGCGCGCATGTCGAAGTCTTCATCCACCAGCACTGAGACTATGCCGCCTTTGGCATCCTTGAGGGTGAGAGCCCAAAAGCCTCCGCCATAACAGGGCGCGACACCGGCGTTGGCCCACAAAGTGGCCACGGAGAAGGTCTCGCCGCGTTTCACTTGTGCCGGCCAAGCGATCTTGCGTAGTTGCAGGCGGTAGCCGAGGCGCAGGTTGATGCGGTCGATGAGCGTGCGGTTTTCCATCAGTTCCTCGCGTGGCCACCAGTGGATGGACAGATAACTGGCGTGATATTCCTCCACGGCCTGGAGCAAGCGCGAGCCATCGCCCCAGGCGCCGCGTTGTTTGGACCCGCCCATGTGTTCGTGCTCGACGATTACGGGCAGTTTCGGCCAGAACTCCCGGGCCATCTCCGCGTGATACCATTGATTGGGCGGGGGCTGCACCATGATGCTGTCATCGCGCAGCGTGACGCCTTTTGATAGAGCATAGTCGGTGATGGGGAAATGCCGGCCCGGGGCGTTGTGGCCGGCCATGTCGTCGCTGATGCACAGCAACGTGTGGGGAAAATATTTCTGATGCAGATCGATGTGCCTCTTGCAGGCTTCGAACGAGCGTTCATCGCTGACGCGGCTGCTCATGAATGTGTGGCCCTCGCCCCACATGCCGAAGGTGCCGACATCGATGTACGCGACGTTCGGGTTGCCATCGTAGCGGCGGGCCATCGCCTTGAGGAAATACTCCAGCTTTGTTAGATATACCGGGTCGAGAAAATCCGGATCCCATAACTTGCCATCGGGTTTAGGGCCTTGGGCCCAGTCGTAATCCACCCCTTTGGCACCGGCATCGCGCACCCACTTGGGCGTGGCATACTGCATCCAGTTTTCCGAACAGGTGACGCGGATGGCGACCTTTTTGCCCTTGGCGATCCAGCGCTGGGCGGGCGTGTCAAACAACGCCCAGTTGAATTTGCCTTCCTCGGGTTCGAGGAACGCCCACGGCACTCGCAAATAGACCACGGCCAATCCCGGGAAATCCTCCAGGGTGTCCGAGGGTTCGAGCTTGGCACCGTAGTTGCCAATGGCGTTGGAGTAAAACGTCACCCACCACCCCATGCCGGGGTTCACGAGGGCCACGTTGGTGTCTTTCGGTTCAACGCTGACCTGCGGCGACGCATCCAATTTATTGGTGGCCTCGCGGCCGGTGATCTCCGCGATGTAGGCCCGATCCTCCGCGCTCAACTTGTCCTGGGACAATTCAAATGCCTTCCCATCCTCGCGCCGCAGTTTGACCTTGTCGCCCGCCATGCCTTCAAAACTCGCACGCAGCTCGACGCCATCCGCACTGTGAAACTCCCGCACTTCACCCCCCCGGCACACGGCTGCCAACAGCACCCATGCGACCATGCACCGCATGCAATTGGTGAGCGCCACGATCGAAATGGCTGGGTACTCTCTCGTCATATATCTTCTTTCGACTTACAATTATCTTCTATCTTATATCTGATTGCGCCCATCACTTCACGGAGCGTCGGCGTGGTCAGCGTGGCGTGAGAAAATCGCGTACACCGCAGGCACGACAAACAAGGTCAGCAGTCCGGAGAAGATCAGCCCTCCAACCACCGCAATTCCTAACGACCGGCGTGATCCGCCGGATGAGCCGATCGACAGCGCAATGGGCAGAATCCCGAAAATGGTGGCGAGACTGGTCATCAAAATCGGCCGGAACCGCGAGATCGACGCTTCCAGCACCGCGTCGATTTTCGAGAGACCGGCATCCTTCCGTTGGTTGGCGAACTCGACAATGAGAATCCCGTTCTTGGTCACGATGCCGATCAGCATGATGATCCCGATCTGGCTGAAAACATTGAGCGTCTGGCCCGTGAGGTGCAATGAGATGAGCGCCCCGGCAACCGACAGCGGTACTGTTAGAATGATGATGAACGGATCGCGGAAACTCTCGAACTGCGCGGCGAGAACCAGATAGATAATGACCAACGCGAGCACAAATGCAAACAACAACGAGGACGAACTCTCGGCAAAATCCCGCGATTGCCCGGCCAGCGACGTGCGGAAATTTTCCGGCAGGATCTTTTTCGCCACACGGTCGAGCTCCGCGATGCCATCGCCCAGCGTGTATCCCGGCGCCGGTGTCCCCTGAATCGTCGCGGAAACCGCGCGGTTGAAGCGGAATATCGCCGCCGGACTGGCGGACTCGGAGAATTGCACCAGATTGTCTAACGAAACCATCGTGCCCGACGCGGTCTTGACAAAAAGTTTTTTCAGATCCCCCGGGTCGTTGCGGTCCTGCCGCCGCATCTGGGCGATGATCTGGTATTGTTTGCCGTTCTTCAGGAAGTAACCGAAGCGCCGCCCGGAGTAGGCGAATTCCACGGTTCTGCCGATTTCCTCCACGGAAATGCCCAGTTCTGCGGCCTTCTTGCGATCAATCGAAATGACCCCCTCCGGGCGGTTCACCTTCAGGTCCACATCGACTTGGCGGAGCACCGGGCTATTACCCGCCTCTGCCAGAAAATCCGGCAGCACTTTCACCAACGACTCGAAATCCGGAGCCTGCAACACATAGGCCAGTGGCTGCCCGCTGCGGCGGTCACCGATGGTCGGCGGCTGCGTGACAAAGGCCCGCACGCCGGTGAAGTCCGGCATGTCCTTGGCGAGTTGGGCGGCGATTTGCGCCTGCGAGCGGGACCGCTCGGCTGGCGTATTCAGATAGATGCTTTGCGTCGCGGAGTTGGCGCCGCCGCTGCCGCCGCCAAGGATGCTGAACGAGCGGTATCGTTCGGGCACGTTTTCCTCGACATAGATCGAGATCTTGTCCATCCAGCTTTCTGTGTATTCGAAGCTGGCACCTTCCGGAGCGGTGATGTTGACCCTGATGTTTTCACGGTCTTCGAGCGGTGCGAGTTCGCGCGGGATGATGGTGACCAGCCATGCGATGAGTGCTCCGCTGCCGAGCACGATCGGCAACGCCAGCCAGCGCCAGCGCAGGAACGGCATCAGGCTCGCCCGGTAACCGGCGGTGATCATCCGGAAAAACGGCTCGGTGGACCGATAGAAAAAATGCGGCTGGTCGCCGTGCTTCCGCAGCAGAAAACGGCACATCATCGGCGACAGCGTGAGCGCCACAAACGCGGAAACGAGCACGCATCCCGCCAAGGTGATGCCGAATTCCCGGAACAGGGGCCCGGTCAGACCTGAGAGGAAAATCAACGGCAAAAAAACCGCCGCCAGCGCGAACGTCGTGGAAATCACCGCAAAGTATATTTCACGCGAGCCTTTCAGCGCGGCCTCCAATGGCGACATGCCACCCTCGATTTTCGTATATATGTTTTCCAGCACCACGATCGCGTCATCACAGACCAGGCCGATGGACAACACAATGGCCACCAACGTCAGCACGTTGATCGAATACCCGGCCACATACATGATAAAGAAACCGGAGATGATGCTCACCGGGATCGCTATCACCGGAATTATCGTCGAGCGCCAGTCCCTCAGAAACAGGAAAATAACCAGCGCCACCAAGCCGAAGGCGATCACCAGCGTCTCCTCAACCTCCGCCACCGAGCGCCTGACAAAACGCGTGAAATCATACCCGATCTCGACCGTCACATCTGACGGCACTTCCTTTTTCACCTGCTCCATGCGCTTGTGGAACTCGTCCGCGATGGCGATGGCATTGGTGTTAGGTTGCGGGATGATCGCCACCCCGATTCGATAGAGCCGGTCACTCTTGAAGCCGGTGCGCAGGTTCTCGGGCCCAAGCTCGGCATTCCCGATGTCACCGAAAAGTATTTGCCGGCCGTGTTCCTGCTTGATGATGAGCTTCTCGAAGTCCGCCGGGGTGGATAACCGGCCCAGCGTGCGCAGCGATAGCTCGTTGGTCGCCCCTTCCAGCAGACCGCTAGGCAAATCGACGTTCTGTCGATCCAGCGCGGCTTGCACGTCCGCAGGGGTCAGGCGGTGAACCGCAAGTTTCACCGGATCCATCCACAACCGCATGGCATAGCGCTTGCCCCCGAAAACTCTAACAGTAGAGACGCCGGGAATCGTCTCCATGCGCTCGCGCACAATCCGGTCCGCGATGTCGTTGACATCCAGGATGTCGCGCTTGTCGCTTGCCAGCGAGAGAAAAAGGATCGGCGATGAATCCGCATCCGCTTTTTCCACTACCGGTGGATTGGCGTCCACGGGCAGGTTGCGGACCGCTCGTGCGACCCGGTCCCGCACATCGTTGGCGGCGGTGTCCAGATCCGAACCCAAGGTGAACTCAACGGTGATGGTGCTGCGCTCCTGGCGCGACTCCGAGGCGAGGGTGCGGATGCCTGCAATGCCGTTGATGACTTGCTCTAACGGCTCTGTGATCTGTGACGCAACCACGTCGGGATTCGCTCCCGGATAGGTCGTCTGCACCGTCACGATCGGCGGGTCCACGGCCGGATACTCGCGCACGCCGAGGAAATAAAAACCGGTGCCGCCAAACAGCACGATGATGAGCGACATCACGATCGCAAGCACCGGCCGGCGGATGCTGGTTTCTGATAGGCTCATGGCAGGGAAATCATAACTCCCAAGCATGCAATTCCAAACGAAGAGAGGAAATGCATAAGGGACGCCATGATTTTGATTTAGAATTTAGCATTTGAGATATAGGGCTTCATTTTTCTGCGGCGGTGACATCCAGACCGGGACGGATGTGCAGCAGATTGGTGGTCGCCACCACATCGCCCTCGTTCACGCCGCGCAGGATCTGCACCTGGTCATCGGTGCGGATGCCGATTTCCACCGACTGCAGCTTCGCCTTGCCGCCGACAATCAGATAGAGCCCCTGGCCGCGCGGCGACGGCACGATCGCCTGGCTCGGCACCATGAAGCCATGCGCCAGCCCGTCCAAAGTCAACGCCACCTCGGCGAATCCGCCCGGCAGCAGGCCCTGCGGCGCGGAGCACACCCCGCGGACTAACAGACTGCGGGTG
>JAPLUJ010000273.1:9557-13770 GCA_026397695.1 Verrucomicrobiota bacterium
GAAGGTGAATTTCTGGCCGTTTTTCACCTCGCCCGCATAGCGCTCCGGCAGCGGAAAATCCACTTTTATGAGCGACAGATCCTGGAGCGTGATCAATGGCGTGGTCGGCGAGACGAAGGCCCCCTCGCTAACCTGCCGCACACCCACCCGGCCGGCGAAGGGCGCGCGGATTTCGGTTTTGGAAATCTGCACGGCCTGGGTGTTTCGCTGGGCCTCTAGCAGGACCAGCGCCGAGGTTGAAATATCGAACTCCTGCTGGCTGATCGCTTTGCGCGGCAACAGGGTGTCCACCCGTTTCTTGTTGATGTTCGCGAGCTTCATGCGGGCTTCGATTTCCCCGAGCTGCGCCACCAAATCGCTGTCATCCAGTTTGAAAAGTAAAGCGCCGGCCTTGACTTCGGTGCCTTCCTGGACGTGGATTTTCATCAGGCGCCGTGAAAGTTCCGAGACCAGGGTCACCGATTCATTGGCCCGCAAGGTGCCGACCGTCGCAAGCGTCTGCGCGAACGGGCGGCTCTTCACGATGTGAACTTCCGCGCTCAAGGGGCCCGCAGGCGTGCCATTCCTCGGCCCGCTCTGGGCACAGACACCGGCCACCAGCCACGGCAGAACGAGCAATCGGCGAATCGTGAATGCGTTGGGTAATATCATCGACGGCGGTAGCGGAATGGCAATATCCTTCGTACGCAAGTAACAGTTCCAATGTATCATGCAACCCATCACCACAGTCCGTATTTTCCGTAGGCCATGATGTAGAGGCCCATGAGGAGGTTGGCCGTGGCGTGCATGATGACACAGGCCCCGAGGCTTTTGCTCCAAACACACAGTAGATAGGTGAGGCTGCCGTAAACAAGGGTGCCCGCATAATCGACCGGGGCGTGGGAGGTCATGAACAATCCGGTGATGATAAGGTAGGACTTCCAAGTGGCCCGGCCAAATGGTTGCTGCCAGTAGTCCCCCTCCCAATCGCACACGAAGCGCATGAGAAAGCCGCGCCAGAAAATCTCCTCAACGAGCGCCACGACCACGACCGCACGCAGGAACCGAAAAACCACGGCCGTCCACCATGCGCCCGGATCGTGGAAAATCCCGGGATCAAAGCCGTCCTTGCGTTCCGCCACACCTAACAGCCTGAGAATGCCCGTGGGGTTCTGGGTCAATCCCCAGTGATCATAAAGCGTCGTGGGCAACAACCAGAAACCAATGCCGGCGACACCAAACAGGATGGCCGTTAGACTCCATTTCCAAGATATGCCGAACGTGTAGTTCTGCCAGTAATAGACCAGCAGCGCCAGCGTCACGAGCGTCTGTATAGGATAGATGAAATGCGCGGGATCCTGGCGCCACCACGGGGCGTCCGGGTGATCCCACCCGATCCCCGCCACGACGAGTTGCAGCACGACCATGAAACCCATGAACAGCGCGAAAGGATTCACATGCGCCCGGGTGAGAAGCGTGTGATCTCTAGCGGAAGTGTGCGGGCTCATGTGAGTTCAGAGTCGTCCGACAAAGCGTTCGATCTTGTCCGTGGCAGTGCGGATGTCCTCGAACGCGGTGGCATAACAGCAACGTAGAAAACCCTCGCCGGATGCCCCAAACGCGCCACCCGGCACACAGGCAACGCTCTCCTGCTCCAGCAGTTTCATGGCAAACTCCTTGCTGGAGAGTCCGGTGCTCCGGATGTCCGGAAAAACATAGAAGGCCCCGCCAGGCAGATGGCACTCAAGGCCGATCTCATTGAGCCTGCGAACCAGGAAATCGCGGCGTTGGTGATAGGCATTGCGCATTTCCAACATGGCTGGTGTGCCGTTTTCAAGTGCCTCGATGGCGGCGTTCTGGCTCATGATCGGCGCACACAGCATCGCGTATTGATGGATCTTCATCATCGCCTCGATGATCGGCTGCGGAGCGCAGGCGTAACCTAACCGAAAGCCGGTCATGGCAAAAGCTTTGGAAAACCCGTGCAACAGGATGGTGCGCTCCCGCATGCCCGGCAGCGCGGCGATCGAGACGTGGGCCTCGCCGTCGTAGCGCAGCTCGCTGTAGATTTCATCGGTCATCACTAGCAGGTCATGTTCGATGGCGAGTTGGGCAATCCCTTCCAAATCCTCGCGCGTCGCGCAGGCACCGGTCGGATTGGTCGGGAAATTGAGCATGATCAGCCGTGTTTTCGGCGTGATGGCGGCGGCCACGTTCGTAGGTTTCAGTGAGAAGCTGTCTTCCTTGGTGGTGACCACCGGCACCGCCACGCCATGCGCCATGACGATGCTCGGGCTGTACGAAACATAGCAAGGTTCATGATAGATCACCTCGTCGCCAGGGTTGAGCAGAGCCCGCAGGCCGATGTCAATCGCTTCCGACACCCCGACGGTGACCAGCACTTCGCGGGCGGGATCATAGGAAACACCGAAAAAGTCCGACACATAGCGGCTGATGGATTTGCGCAGCGACAGCAGTCCGAGGTTCGAAGTATAGGAGGTCTGGCCTTTTTCGAGCGAATAAATGGCCGCCTCGCGGATGTGCCATGGCGTGACGTAGTCAGGCTCGCCAACGCCCAGCGAAATCACATCGTCGCGGCCTTGCACGAGTTCGAAGAAGTCGCGGATGCCCGAGCGCGGGATCGAGGCAAGGTGACGGGCGATTTTCGCTTGATAGTCCATGGTGGGTGGCGCCGGATGACGGGCACGGACTCTCACCCGGACCAAGCTCCCGCGTCAATCCCGGGGTTTTGTTTTCTCCTGCCGCTCAATCCGCTAATCAATGGTGAAATGCCAACGATGGAGATCGTGGATGTTTCGCCTGACAATCTATCAGGCCATCAGGTCGGCTTCCTTGCATGTGTCCCTATCGCCCGCGAAGATTTGCGCGGGATGGACGCAACCACAAAGATGCAGCGCAACGGTCCGGCATATGGATGGGTCATTTGACGATCTGAATCAATTCGACGTCGAAGACCAGTGTGCCGCCGGGTGCCCCTTGCGGCGGGTTATCGCCGTAAGCGAGTTTCCCAGGGATCCAGAGGCGGCGTTTTTCACCCTCAACCATGAGCTGCACGCCCTCGGTCCAGCCGGGAATCACCCCGTCCAGCGGAAAAATGATCGATTCACCTCGCACTACCGAACTGTCGAAAAGTTTGCCGTCGGTGGTCCAACCGGAGTAGTGGACTTTCACCCGGTCGGTGGCTTTTGGATGCACGTTGCCGGTCCCTTTGGTCAGCACGCGGGAGGCGATGCCGGAAGCGGTTTTCTCAGTGCCTTCCGGCGCAGCGGCCACGTCGTTCGGCACGGCGGGCGGTTTGGGTGCCTGCTTGATGCCGAGCAACTCGACATCAAACACCAGCATTCCGGACGGGCGTCCGCCAGCGGCGGCATCTCCGTAGGCGAGGCCTCCGGGAATCCAGAAGCGGCGTTTTTCCCCTTCCACCATGAGTTGCAGCCCTTCGGTCCATCCTTTGATCACGCCATTGAGCGGGAAACTGGCGGGCTGGCCGCGCGAGACCGAACTGTCGAAGAGTTTCCCATCCGTGGTCCAACCGGAGTAGTGGACCGTCACCGTGTCAGCGGCGGCGGGTTTCTTGTCGCCTTTCCCGGCTTGCAGAACCTTGGAGGCGAGGCCGGATGCGGTTTTGGTGGCATCGGCGGGCGGGGCTTTGACGTCGGATGGTGCTTCAGGCATGGCGGGTGCGGTGGGTGCGGTGGGTTCGGCGTGCGCGGTGATTGTAAGGGCAAGCGCCAGACTGGTCGCGTGCGGGACGATGACTCTCAGGGATTTCGTAATGCAAAACATGCGAGGAAGATCGACGAATCGGGAGGGTCTGTCAACTCCCGGATGTTCATCTCCCTAATGCTTCAATGCCGCACATGGTGTAAAATATAGGGTCAGAATAGAGGGTCAGAAAAATAATTAAGATTGGGGCTTGCATTGGCGGTGGCGGTGGCTAGGCTGCGGGCATCATGAGACGCGCGCGCTGGCTGGCCCCTTGGAAAGACTCGACGGAACGCCCGGTGATTTACCACTGCGTGACGCGGGTGGTGGAGCGGCGCCTGGCGTTCGGACAGGCGGAGAAGGAGCAACTGCGTAAGAACGCTGTCGCCTAACACACAGTTTTTTCGCCATGATTTTGGATCCGTACACAACCTGGTCGGGCGCTGGTTAGTTTTGATTTTTTCTCCCGCACAGTAGTTCGCATGAGCCCGATTGAGCGCGGGACGGA
>JAPLUJ010000682.1:0-2971 GCA_026397695.1 Verrucomicrobiota bacterium
CCTCGTAGGCTTCGCCGAGTTCCTTGAACTTGTCCTCGGCGGTATGGTCGCCCGGGTTTTTGTCCGGGTGGAATTGCACCGCGAGCTTGCGATATGCCCGCTTGATTTCATCCGCGCTGGCAGTGCGCGCGACGCCGAGCACTTCGTAATAATCGCGTTTTTCAGCCATGATGTTAGACCGCGCCTCCTTCCGACGCTTGCGGCATTTTGGAAACCACCACACTTGCCGGGCGGAGCAGCCGGTCGCGCAGTTTGAATCCGCGGCGGATCACGCGCAGGATGCGGCCATCTTCTCCGGCGGCGCATTCTTCTTCGGCCACCGCATCATGGAGATTAGGATCGAAATGCCCGCTGGTCGGGATTTCCTCAACGCCTTGGGAGGAGAGGAATTCGCTGAGTTGGCGGCGCACCATGTCCATGCCGATGTAGATCATCGATGACGTCTCCTGCGAGGCGGCTTGCATGCCCATTTCAAAATTGTCAATGACGGGCAGGATTTCCTCAAGCAACCGCTGGTTGGAGTAACGAATGGCTTCCTCGCGTTCACGGGCCGTGCGTTTACGCAGGTTGTCGATTTCCGCAGCGGTGCGCAGCGAAATCTCCTTCCATTTCGCGGCTTCGGCTGCGAGTTCTTCCCATGGGTCCGTGGTATCGTCGTCCGGCATGAACGGTATTTCAGTGTTTTCCACCGATGCGTCAGTGGTTGGGGGAGGGTCGTTGTCGGCTTGCATGGCGCATAGCTGTAGTCATGAATGCACACGCGTCAATCCCTCTGACGAAGGAATTGCCGGGGGCGCCATCAATGGATGGCACCATGCCCCCGATCACTCACATCCTGATCTCAGGCGGCATCAGCCCTTGCCGGGAACGGGCGGCACTTCCGCAGGCAGTTTGATGGGCCCCTTTTCAAAGTCGATGGCCGCGGGGGTGCAGGCAAGGTTGTAGAAGGGGGATTGCTCGTTGGTCACCAGATCGGCCCAGCGGACCAGTTGGCCGGTGTAGGCGGAGATGCGGCCCATGATCGCCACCAAGGTGGACTCCGCGATGCTCTTCGCCTCGTTGAGCGGCTTGCCCGCCATCACGCTGCGAATCAGGTCCACGTGCTCCTGAACCATGCCGTTGCCCGACTCGAGTTTGATTTCCGGCACGGTCACTTGTTTGCCGCTCAGTTTCCCCCCCCCATAACAGGAACCCTCGGTGCCGGTGAACATTTCGCCCACATGCCCGTACGTTCCGGCGAGTTGCCGGCACTGGCTGTGAATGTGGACGTCCTCGCCGAAATCATAATCGACACTGAAGAAATCGAACATGTTGCCCGTTTCACGGCGTGCCCGGCCACCGAAGCCGATGGCGGCAATCGGCAGACGGCCGAGGAACCACACCGCGACGTCGAGATTATGGACGTGCTGTTCGACGATGTGATCGCCCGAGAGTTCGGTGAAATTCACCCAGTTGCGGGTGATGTAGGAGGCGTCGGATTCGCCTGCATCGCGGCGTTTGGTCCATGGCACGGTGCCATTCCATTGCACCACGCCACCTTTGATTTTGCCGATGGCACCGGCATCGATCAGCGCCTTGTTGCGCAAGTAGTCGGCCTGATGCCGGCGTTGGGTACCGGCGACCACCCCCAAGCCCTTGGCTGCGGCCTTGGCGCCGGAGGCGATAATCGAGCGGGCGCCTAGCGGATCGACGGCCACGGGTTTTTCGATGAAGCAATGTTTTCCGGCATCGACGGCGGCGGCCAGATGCAGCGGACGGAATGCCGGAGGCGTGGCCATCAGCACGTAGTCGCAATCGGTGGCCACCACCTTTTGATAGGCGTCATAGCCGCCGAAACAACGGCCTTCCGCGAGGCCGAACTTTTTGCCGGTGCCTACCGCCTTGTCCATGAAAGCATCACCTGTGGCGACCACTTCGGCCTCGATGCCGAGGACCTTGCAGGCTTCGAGGAAATTTGCGAGCGCGCCATTGCCGCGCCCGCCGCAGCCGATGAGGGCCACCTTGACTTTTTTGGCACCCCCGGCAGGAGTGGCGGCGAACACGGAACTGGTTGCCAGACTGGCACCCAAAAGCGTGGTGTTTTCGAGAAATGAGCGGCGATTCATGGTGGGATTCATAATAACAAGTGTAGTTTGATGGTTTGGAACTGTGAGCAGACTGGTGCGGTCATCGCATTTGGCAAAATGGAAGAGTGACAGCGGCTGTGATATACCTCAAACCATTCTTCCCTCTTTCACAAAACCCGAGGATTTTTCGTGAATCCGGAAATTTTTCCGGCGCCAGTGGCGTTATCTCAAACCTCGACCATGCACATCCTGAATCTCCTGACCCTCACAACCTGCCTCCTGGTCGCACCCGCAATCGCTGATAAAATCGCGGCCACCCCGGCCTATCAGACCATCGACGAGGCCATCGCCAAGGGCGACCTTGCCGACGTGCGCCTCCACCTGAGCGCCAACCCGCAAAGCCTCAACAAGGGGGCCCGCGACAACTCCCGCACCCCACTCGAACAGGCGGTGCTACGCAACAAGACGGAAATCGCGCTCTATCTGTTAGAGGCCGGCGCCGACCCTAACAGCCAAGACGCCTCGCAGCGCACCCCGCTGCACCTCGCCGTGGAACGCAACAACCCGGTCGTGGCGGCGGCCCTGCTCAAGGCGGGTGCCAAACCCAACCTGCGCGACAAGGACGGTTGGACGCCGCTGCACCATGCCGCAGCCAAAAATCAACTCGCGACCGCCAAAGTGATCCTCGCGGGCGGCGCGGACCCGATGACCTTGAGTGCCCTCGGCGGCACGCCCCTGCATGAAGCCGCAGCCAGTGGCGGTGCGGAAATCGTCCGCCTGCTGCTCGCCCACAAGGTCGATCCCAAGGTGAAATCCAAGGACGGCGTCACCGCGCTCGACATCGCCAAAAAATACAACAACCAGCCGGCGATCGACGTTCTATCAGGGTTGTGACGGCGGGTGAC
>JAPLUJ010000682.1:2996-3871 GCA_026397695.1 Verrucomicrobiota bacterium
GGTTTTCCTTCACCCGGCCGAGCACTTCCTCGTAGGCTTCCATGAAGTTGCCCAACCCGCGGCGGAACCGGTCCTTGTCCATTTTCTCGCCGGTTTTGAGATCCCACAGGCGGCACCCGTCGGGGCTGATTTCATCGGCCAGCACGATCACCGAGGGGTCTGCAACAAGGCGGCCGAACTCGAGTTTGAAGTCCACGAGTTTGAGTCCGCACTTGGCGAAGAATGCTGTTAGAATGGCATTCACCTTGAGCGCGGACTGGCGCAGGAAGACGAGGTCATCCGGCGTGGCGAGGCCCATTTCGCGGATGTAGTCGTCGTTGATGAGCGGATCGCCGAGTTCGTCGCTCTTATAGGAAAACTCGACGATGGGCCGGGAGAACGGGCGGCCTTCCTCGATGCCGGTGCGCTTGCAATAACTGCCGGCGGAAACATTGCGCACGATCACCTCGACCATCAGGATGTCCACCTTTTTGACCTCGACGTTGGTGTCGTCGATCTGGCGGATGAAGTGGGTGGGCACGCCTTCTTTTTCCAGCATGCCGTAAATCAGCGTGCTGATGGCATTGTTGAAGCGGCCCTTGTTTTCAAAACTCTCCTTCTTCTCACCGTTGAATGCGGTGGCATCATTCTTGAACTCCATGCGGAGCGTTTGCGGGTTTTCCGTCGCCCACAGCCGTTTGGACTTGCCTTCGTAAAGTGCTGTCATGCAGCTTTCCTAGGATCGCGCCGCGCCGCAGTCAAGAATGTTGCTGCCAATCATCCGCAAGCCGGTGTTGGCACGACATTTTTCTTCGGTGGAGGGGCACGTGATCAAACTATTCAGCGAATCGGGCCTTGCCACCACGGGAAAAACCGTGCATAGCCCCGCCCCCTTC
>JAPLUJ010000380.1 GCA_026397695.1 Verrucomicrobiota bacterium
ACGAGCATCAGGGCGGTGGACCAGATTTCCGCCAGCGCGGCGGTGGGGGCGCTCACCCAGACGCGGGTGAGCGGACGGGCGGGCATGGCATCCGGGCCGCCGGGATGGAGGATGTGATTTCCCTGAATGCCGGTTCCCGAGGCGCCGAGCGCTTGGTTTGTTAGATACACGCGGAGCGACTCATGGTCGCCAGTTAGATCGACCGGCCATGCGCTCGGGCCGAACGCCAGCCACGAGCTGGCACCGGCGGCGAGGAGTACGTCATGGGCGCCCCACTCGCTAAGGAGTTGTTGGAGTTGGTCGATGGCAAAGCCCTTGGCGATGCCGCCGAGATCGATTTCGCGGCCGGGAGATTCGCAGGTGATGGCGGGCACATCGGGGTGGAGGGGCAGTCTGCCGGCAAGTGGTGGTGCGGGCGCGTTGCCGCCTGATTTCCGGTGTGCGATGCGGGAGCCGAGCGTGATATCAAACAATCCGCCTGTGTTGGCGCAAGCGTTCAAGGCGAGGAGCAGGCATTGGTGGCAGGGTTCGCTCAGATAGAGTGTTTCCCCGGCCCGCATCGCGTTGATTTGTGCCACTTCACTGCCCGCGATGAAACGGCTCAGGCGCGATTCCAGCATATCTATCAGATAATAACACTCGCGTGCCATGGCGCGCGCGGCGGGTTCGTCCACCCCGCGGATGCGCAAGCTGAAGGTGGTGTTCATCGCATCATGGGTGAAAAGATGCGCGTCGGGCATGAGTCCGGGGGCCTTCATCGCTGATCTGGTTCCATCCATTTCTGCCAAATGTCGTTGCGCACTAACAACCACATCGGCACGCCGGCGCGCAGACCGCGCGGCAGTGCGGCATGGGATTTCTCGAGGGCGGTGACGACCGTTTCCGCCGCATCCGGCAGGGCGAACACCAGTGGCATCTTAGTTAGATCCTGCGGCGGATCCGGCCAGTAACCGATTTGATCAAACGAGCGGAGATACCATGGTAGCGGCCAGTAATCAGTGCCAATCACCGCGATGGGTTCCAGCGTGCCGCCGGGAACGACCTGCCGCAGTTGTTCCAACCACGTCTCCAGCGTCTCGATGTCGCCGCGGGTCGGGACATAGGCGAAGGGATTGCGCTCGTCCGAAGCATGGCGGCCGGTGGCGCGACGGGATTGCTGGAACTGGGTGACGAGGCATGCGCCTGCCAGCATGGCGAGCGCGGTTTGCAGCGGTGGGCGGCAGCGGGAGAAGCCCACCAGCGCGCAACCGGCTAACAGACAAACGTGGGCCCACGGCAGGCACGCGAGCCACGGTGTCTTATAGGCAATGCAACTGTAAATCAGGAAATGTCCGGCCGCTGCATAGGCGATGAAGCGGATGGTGGAACGACCTAGCAGCGGCTGCGGGCGGCGGCGCAATGTTGTTAGATATGCATACAATGCGAGCACCAGCACCGGAGTGCCGAACCACCAGACGCCGCCGGATTTTTCCGGCAGCGCCAGCAGGCGCGCGTAGTATGCGATGGATTTGTCGTGGCCCGCCACCGTTTCATAGACGAAGAAGGTGCGGAGCGCATCGACGGCACCCTGCGGATGGCGGAACCCATCGGTATAGATTGCGCTGGCGGTGACCATGGCGGCGAGCAGGGAGAGACTCACGGGAATCCGGTATTGCCGCCAGGCGGCAGTTAACACTTCGCGCTTCAGCGACATGCGGTTCTCCCAGGCGACGAGCAGGCCGGCGCCCGACCATGCGATCAGGCTGATGGCGAAGCTCTCCTTGGTGGCGAACATCAAGCCGATGAAAATTCCCGGGATTCCCCAGCGCGGTTGACGGGTCAACACCACCAGCGCCAGCATGCCGAACAGCACTAACAGCGATTCATGAATGAACATCCGGCTGTAGTAAACCAACAGCGGCGAGGTCGCCAGCAACGCCGAGGCTAACAACATCGGGCCGTCACCATAGCGGCGCCGCCACCGCAATGGCACCAGCAGAAGCAATGTGCCGGCGATGGCCGGCAGGGTGCGCAGCGTGGCTTTGGTCATCTCCTGCCAGCGGGTTTCACCATGCAGTTGGCACAGCGGGATGGCCAGATCGGCGAGCAACGGGCCGTGATAGTGCTTGGGATCAAATTGACCTCCGCTGGATTCCATGCGCCTGGCGGTGATTCGGGCGCCGGTGGCTTCATCGGCGTGGAACGGACGCTTGGCGAGATCCTCGAAGCGGAGCCAGGCCCCGGTAACGATCACGCTGATCCAAAGGACGATAATGACGGCGCGTTGCATCAAACCGGACGGATACGATGAAAGAATCCCCGCTCCCGCAATGTTAATATGAGAACCAACCCATGCCCGCACCACCGCATCCAATCCTGCTTGTAACTCCGGTGTGGAATGATTCCGCGCGTCTGGCAGGATTTGGTGAGACCCTGGCCAAGGCGCTCGCCGCCTCGCCGCTGCCCATCCGCTGGATGATCGCCGATGACGGCTCCAAAGCCGGCGAACACGCGCGGCTCACCGAACTCACAAGCACTTTTGCACGGGTTTTTCCCCATGTGCAGCTCCACTTCGCCGCCGCCCACCATGGCAAAGGCGCGGTGGTCCGGGAGGCCTGGGCGCTGGCCCCGGACGCGGATTGGCTCGCCTTCGTGGACGCCGACGGCAGTGTCACCGCGGCGGGAATGTTAGAACTCATCGCCAGCGCGTTGGCCGCCGACACCTCGGTACTGGGCATCCGCAAACGCACCGCCACCACCCAGGTGGTTGAAAGCATCTGGCGGGGGCTGGCGCACCGCGGGTTTCTGCTGGCGGCACACCTGCTGTTAGACCTGCAATGCGAGGACCCCCAATGCGGCGCGAAAATCCTCAAGGGCGCGGACTACCGCCGCATCGCCCACCGGCTAACGGAAAACGGCTTGGCCTTTGACTCCGAACTCCTGACCACCCTCAAGCGCGACGGCGCGACCTGGGCGGAGATCCCGGTGAACTGGATCCAGAAAAAAGGCGGCAAAGTCCACCCGCTGCGCGATGGCTGGGGCATGTTCGCCGCCCTCTTGCGCATCCGCCAACGGTCACGCTGAGATCATTTTTCATTGCAGGCGGCGGGCGGCGCGGGCAATGAACGAGTTTATTGGAGGATGCCTTGACCACATGCGGGGCGGGGAAATAAAGTGCCAGCCGCACTTCGTTTCCATCACTGATTCAGCGCAATAATGAATATCCACGAATACCAGGCCAAGGAACTTTTCGATCGCTTCGGGGTGCCCAGCCCCAAGGGAAAGGTTGCCGCCACCCCCGGTGAAGCCTATCAAGCGGCCAAGGATCTGGCAATTTCGAGCTGGGTGGTGAAGGCCCAGATTCACGCCGGTGGCCGCGGCAAGGGGACCTTCAAGAGCGGCTTCCAAGGCGGTGTGCACGTCGTGGATTCCCCGGATGCCGTACGCGATGTGGCGGCCCGCATGCTGGGCGAGGTGCTGGTCACGCAACAAACGGGGGCAACTGGCCGCTTGGTGCGCAAGGTGATGGTCGGTGAATCCGTGAGCATCCGCCGGGAGTTTTACCTGGCGA
>JAPLUJ010000070.1 GCA_026397695.1 Verrucomicrobiota bacterium
CTCGAATCTGGTGAGCCGGGCTGAGGTTGCGGATTTCTCGAGGCTGTTTGGCAGTTCCGGACAGGGCCACGCTACTTCTATGGACCCATTGCTGTCCTCTGACCTCCGACCTCTGTCCTCCGCCCGCCGATGGCGGAATTTTGAATTTTGAATTTTAAATGTTGAATGAAAGACACAGAGTGTTAGCCACCGCACTGCGCGAAGCTCTCTTCCAATTCAAAATTCAAAATTCAACATTCAACATTCATCATTTTCTCTTCTCCTTCTCCCCCCATGGCCGCGCTCCGGTATCGACCTGCCATCGACGGCCTGCGCGCCATCGCGGTTCTTTCGGTCTTCATTTTTCATCTCAACCACCGCTGGCTTCCCGGCGGCTTCACCGGCGTCGATGTCTTCCGACTACCGTCCTCCGCCCCATTCCTCCTGATCTCCGACTTGTGACATCATCTTCCATGCGTTCCTCCGAATCACTGACCTCCGTCTCTCCGGCATCCGAACTCCCGGTCCGGATCTATTCGCCCGAACCACTCTTGGGCCATCCGCTCACGCTGGTCAAAAACATCGGCAAGGATCTCATGGCTGGGCGCGAACTGGCATGGCGCTTGTTCATCTGCGACCTCAGCACCCAGTACCGCCAGACCTACCTCGGGTAACCAATATGTCAGAAGACCCCATCCACCAGCCCCACGACAAGCTCTTCAAGGCTGGATTTTCCAACCCCGCCAACGCCGCTGCTTTCCTCCGTTGGGAGGTCCCCTCGGCACTTTCTGAACAAATCAATTGGAATAACCTCCGTCTCGAACCCGGTTCTTTCGTAGACTCCCACTTCCGCCACACCGAAAGCGATTTGCTCTTTTCAACAAGCATCGCTGACTCAGAGTGCCTGCTCTATCTGCTTTTCGAACACCAGATCACCGCCGAGCCGACCCTCGCCTTGCGACTCTTGCGCTACATGGTGCGGATCTGGGAATCCTGGCTCAAGAAGCATCCAACCCCCGTCAAGCTGCCCGTCATCCTGCCCATCGTGCTGGCCCAGAACGCCGAGGCGTGGAACCTCTCCCCCCACTTCGCCAGTCTGCTGAATGTGCCCGCCGGATTGCATGATGAACTCCGCGGCTTCATTCCCGATTTCACCTTCCGCCTCATCCAACTCGCCGGCATTCCTTTCGACGCCATCCGCGGTACCCCGGCCGGCATCATGACCCTGCGCGTCATGAAAGCCGAGCGTCTCGCAAAACTCCTCGACGATCCCGTCTGGGACGAAGCGCTCATGATCCAAGTCCCGCGTGAAACTCTCGAATGGCTCATCCGTTACATCGTCGAGGCCGGGGTTGACAAAGATGCGTTCGACCGTAAGCTTCTCGCGATCACTCAACCGGATATCCGCTCCACTGCCATGACTATCGCTCAACAACTCCGCCAGGAAGGCATCATCACTGCTCAGCAGAAGGCCGTCTTGGAAGCCTTGGAAATCCGCTTCGACCAGGTTCCCCAAGGACTTCGCGAGACCATCGAAGCCATTCAGGACGAACTGTGCCTGCGCAACCTGCTCAGGGCCGCCATCCAAGCCGCCTCCATCGAGGTGTTCTCCCACGCCCTGTGAGCCGTGCAATCCGTGGCATCAGTGGTCAAGAATCTGAAGAGTGAAGAATTGCACAGGAGCAAACAGAGAAAACTGAGGGGCTCCGCGCAGCGCTTCTACCCTTCATTAACAGATTGAGTAAGTGTGGCCAAAGAAATGATCTCCGATCCCTTCATTTGACACCCTTCGCTACCTTCTGTAACAAATTCTTTTTTTCACAGAAGACAGCAAAGGTCACGAAGGAGCTTTGCGCTCGGCAACC
>JAPLUJ010000335.1:0-1195 GCA_026397695.1 Verrucomicrobiota bacterium
TCGCATTCATCGGGGATGTCGGCTCGTTCCGCAATGTGTAAGCCGATGCCATCCACGTCAATTCCGGCGGACTCTATATTAACGGCAATGTTGACGGTGCCATGGCCGTCCAAACCGCTATCACCAATAACACCGGTCATCTCGGCGGCATCGGCACGTGGAATGCGAACATCTCATTGACCAATGATGCCATTATCAGCCCGGGACAAACGGCGCTGGCCCTGACCAACACGGTTTCCACCTCGGTCGATACCCTCACCGTCACCGGCGATGTCTCTTTGGACGCCTCAAGTAAATACCAATGGAACGCGACTCCAGGCGGTGCTTCCGACCTGATCCGCCTGACCGGCGTGGGCAACCAGTTTACCACGCAACTCAGCGACTTCGTGATCGCCCCTACCGATGTGAATTCGCCGCTTCTCAACGGCAGCATGATCGTGGTGGACACGCAGGACACCTTGATTGGAAACTTCTTCAGTGGCATCACTGTGGGAGCCTTCCCAAGCACCACGCCTGACAACGGGCCGTTCGTCGCGAACCAGATCAATCCGATCCTCGCCACTTACTTCTCGACCCTGTCGCAGGTGAACAGCAGCCAGGACTGGCAGCTCACCATCGTTCACAACTACAGCCAGTTCGGCAGCACGCCTAACGAAGTGGCCGCAGGCAACATGCTCGATGGGCTGGTAGGCACAACCGACCCGGACGTCGCCGATCTGTTGGCCGCGCTGGATTACAGCGACGCTCAGACCACCGAGGATACCTTGGCCGCGCTGGATCCGGGTTCCTTCCTTGCCTCCGCCGCCGCGCTGGTCAGCAACAACTACCGCCTGCACCGCACGGTGGAAAACCACAACGCCGCAGTCCGCGCGGGTGCGGGTTCCGTTTCCATACCGGCCGCCGATCCCTCGGCCAAAGGTGCCGTGGCTCCCGTGGCCTCCGGTTGCGCTGGAACCAGCAATGTCTGGGGTAGCTTCTCATATGACTGGCAGGATCTCAGCACTGGCAACAGCGCGTACGACCAGGACGGTGAAACCGCCGCCTTCACTGCGGGCATCGACTTCACCATCTCCGAAAACTTCCGCCTCGGTCTCGTGGCGGAAGGTGCCCAGACCAGTTGGGATGGCAACGGCAATCTCGGTGCGGATATCGACAGCTATCGTCTCGCCGCCTACGCCAACTGGGGGGCTGCCAC
>JAPLUJ010000335.1:1258-15839 GCA_026397695.1 Verrucomicrobiota bacterium
AACAGCATGGATCAATCCCGCCTCGTCCGCATGGGCAACAACGTCGGCATCCAATCCGGCGGTTATGATGCGGACGGTTGGCAGGGCATGATCACCGTGGGCAACACGATCGCCACCTCGGCGGGAATGTTCTCACCCTTCATCGGTCTGGAATGGCAACAACTCGATGCCGACTCCTTCACCGCCCATGGCAGCCCGCTGCCCATCGGCGTGGGTTCGTTCAACATCGATTCGATCCGCGGCCTGATCGGTGTGAAATGGGAAGCTGGCGTCACACAGAAGATGAAGGCCTACGCGTCACTCGCATACGCTTATGAGTTCCAAGGCGACGCACCGACCACCAGGGTCAGCTTCGGCGGCGGATCCTACAGGGCCATCGGCTATGACCTGGGCGACAGCGTCCTGCTGTCCGCCGGCATGCGCTGGAAAGTTGCCGATTGCACCACGGTGGACTTCGGCTATCGCGGAGAATTCGCCATGGATGACGGCCTCGACTCGCACGGTGTCAACATCGGCGTGAACTACTCGTTCTGATACCGCCGGTTTTTGGTTTCACGCTATTGCTAACAAATAAGACCCCCTTCCGCACCACGCGGGAGGGGGTTTTATTTTGGGATTTTCAGGTCTCACCCGCAGAACCCGAGCAGGCGTTTCAACACTGGCAGCAACACCCCGGGCGGCGGGTAGCGGAACCCGGAATCCAACGCGAACACTCTGCTCAAAACCGCGCACCGGTGGGAAAAGCACTCGAAGCCGGCACGGACGTGATTATTTCCAATGCCGCACTCGGCCTCACCCTCCAACCCGCCGCGTAACAAATGAAGTTATTCAGAAGGATGTCGCGCCGATCCCGTCTCACGCTCCGATCCACAGGGACATCTGCGTGTCCGATCGGACATCAGGATGTCCAGTCCAGCTCGATGCATTCACTTTTCATGGGCCGGGCGGTTCGGAGACCGCCCCTCCTTGGTAACTGTTGCGGGCCGAATTGATATCGTATGAGATTCGCAAATTGACATCGTCGCTATTTTGCTGGATTGCCACGCTCTCATCGGGTTTTAGGTCCGTTATCATCGTAGTTTTGGCGGTTGATGATGACGTCGCCGGAAGTTGTCAGATGTCCCGGTCATTCAGAGATGAGTTTCAGGCCGGTAGTGGATGACTTTGATTTTTTCCAAAGTGACGAGTCCGCCACCCATCATTGCATCCAGCATGGGCAGAAACCCGGTGAGCTTTTCCTCGGTGTCCACGATTTCGATGACGATGGGCAGGTCGTTAGATAGTTGCAGGATCTTCGCGGTATGCAGCCGGCTGCTGGCGCCGAAACCCATCGGACTGCGGAGCACGGTAGCCCCCGCCAAGCCGATTTCACGGGCTTTCAGCACGAGCGCTTCATAGAGCGGCTGGTGCTGCCAGCGGTCGCTCTCGCCGATCAGGATACGCAACAGCATGGCGTCTTCGGGTAGATTCATGGTTTGATTCGGTTATTTGGATTGCATGAGGCTGGCCAGAATCAAGCCGCTCCAGGTGCCGATGAGGCATAGCAAGAGCGTCAAGGTGATGTTGGCTAGAGCGTAGAGAACTTCGCCCTCCGTGAGAAGGTTGATGGTTTGAAGACTGAAAGAGGAGTAGGTGGTGAAACCGCCCAAAACCCCGATCGCCACCACTTGGCGCGTGAGGGGCGATGTCATCACCATGCCGTCCGGGCCGGTGAGTCCGGTGAACACCCCGATGATGAGACAACCGGTGACATTGACGATCAGGGTGCCCCACGGGAAAGACTGGCCAAAATGGTTGGCAATCCAATTGGAGAGGAACATCCGGGCACCCACGCCCGCAGCGCCTCCCGCCATAACTGCCAGATAGATACGCCACATGGTTTTCGCAGTAGTTCGGGTTTACCTGGTATCTCCTGTCTTGATCCCGGCGGCAGAGGCTTCCATTTTCTCTTCACTTCAGGTTCGAGTGGTCCGTCGCGTGCGGACTCCCGCGGCCAACACATCGAGGGTTTTCACCGTGTCGTCCCAGCCGAGGCAGGCGTCGGTGATGGATTGTCCGCGGATCAGGGATTCCGGGTTTTTTGTTAGCTTTTGTTGACCCTCGACGAGGTTGGACTCGATCATGACGGCGGTGATGGCTTTGCAACCCGCGGCGAGTTGGCCTGCAACGTTTTGTGCGACCTTAGGCTGGTTGTGAAAATCCTTCAGCGAGTTGCCATGCGAGCAATCGACCATGATCGTTTCTTTCAGCTGCTGTTCGCGCAGCATTTTCGCGGTTTCTTCGATGCTCGATTGTTGGTAGTTGGGACCGGTTTTGCCGCCGCGCAGGATCAAGTGGCACGATTCGTTTCCGGCGGTGGAAAAAATCGCGGAGACTCCCTCCTTGGTGACTGATAGAAAATGGTGTGGGTGCGCGGCTGAGCGGATCGCGTCGAGGGCGATCTGGATGGATCCGTCGGTGCCATTCTTGAAACCGACGGACATTGAGAGGCCGGACGCGAGTTCCCGGTGGACTTGCGATTCGGTGGTGCGGGCGCCGATGGCACCCCACGTGATCAAGTCCGCGATATACTGGGGTGAGATCGTGTCCAGAAACTCGGTACCGGCCGGCATGCCCAGGTTGGCTAGATCCAACAGCAGTCCGCGGGCCACGCGCAGGCCCAGATTGATGTCGAACGAGTCATCCAGATTCGGGTCGTTGATGAGTCCCTTCCAGCCCACGGTGGTGCGGGGTTTTTCAAAATAGACGCGCATGATCAGAAACAGGTCGTCGCGCAGGCGTTCGGCTTCTCGTTGCAGTTTTTTTCCGTATTCCACGGCGGCTCCGGGGTCGTGGATCGAGCAGGGTCCCACCACGACGAGCAAGCGATCATCCTCGCCCCGCAAGATCGCATCCGCTTGGGCGCGGGCGCTCACCACCAATTCGGATGCCTGCTCGGTGAGCGGCAGATAATACGCCAGAACCGCAGGCGAAATGAGCGGGCTCAAGCCGGTGATTCGGAGGTCGTCGGTACGGTGGAGCGTCACGCCGCAAATCGTGGACGACGCACCGCGATCCAGGCAAGCCGCAAGTTGGAGTTGGGACCGGATTTCTCGGGATACGGTTCTTGCGGACGGGTCGCGCTCCTGCTTGCCTGTGGTTTGCCCGCCTGCATGAAAAACGAACGCGCCGATATCCTGTTAGTTGCCCGCCGCCTGTGCGATTCCCGCGAGCAGGCGCAACGCCTCATCCTCGCCGGCGAAGTTCGCAGCGGTGACCGCGTCATCGATAAACCCGGTGCCAATCTCCCCGTTGACGCCCCTCTTGAGATCAAGGACAAACCCCGGTTTGTCGGGCGCGGCGGACTGAAACTCGAAGCCGCGCTCGATGCCTTTCACATCGATCCCATGGGGTGGGTCTGCCTTGATGTGGGGGCCTCGACCGGCGGGTTCACCGATTGTCTGTTGCAACGCGGGGCAATGCGTGTTCACGCCGTGGATGTGGGCACCAATCAACTGGTGTGGAAACTGCGGAACGACCCGCGCGTGGTGGTGAAGGAACAATTCAATGCCCGCCATCTAACACCGGAGGACATCGGAGAGAATGTCCGTCTGGCCGTGATGGACCTGTCATTCATTTCGCTGACAATAGTGTTGCCCGCCGTGTTTCCCGTGCTGGAAACGGATGGCAGTCTCGTCTGCCTGATCAAGCCGCAGTTCGAACTCCGGCGCGAGGATATCTCGAAAGGCGGCATTGTTAGGGATCCGGAACTCCACCAGCGCGCCGTGGAAAAAATCCGCCGCTTCGTCACCGGGGAGCTCGGCCATGAATGGCGCGGACTCATCCCTTCGCCCATCACCGGCACCGATGGCAACCAGGAATTCCTCGCGTGGCTCGGGCTCTAGCAGACAGATATCTATCCAACTCCCTCTCCCATGCATCCCGACAGCGAGCGTCTCATCGAGCTGGCCACCCAATCGCTCGCCAGCCATCCGCCAACCCGCCTCGTCGTGGAGGAGGATCTGCGCAGACACCTTGAGGCACGCACGGACATTCCTGCGGCGGCCCTCGCGGACGCCGTCGGCGCGCTCGCCTGCGCCGACGCCCGCCCGTGGCGGAGCCGCTGGCGGGGGATTCTTTATCTAGCGACACTGTTGGTTTCCCTGCCGGTGCTCGGCCACACCGCATGGCAGTTATACCGGTTCACCGGAGTCCGGCTGTGGCTCTGGTCTAACGCGGAGTCGGCCGCGAAATCACCCGACATTCCCGCAGGCCTCAAGCCGCGGGAAAAACTTCTATTGTTAGGTGACACCGGTGCCGCCAGCGAAGCCGCGCGCTGGAAGCCGCTCTGGGACAGCGATCCGGACAACCCGGCATATCTATCCGAATATGCGGCGGCGTATTACAAGGATCACAATCAACTTTCGCCGGAAATCCTGGCCGCCGCCGCGCGCATCGATCCCGACAACGGATGGCTGCCCGTCCTGGCCGCCGCTGGATCCATGGAAGCGGCGGTGACCCTGCTCCCATATACCTCCAAGGAGAAAAAGGCAGGCAAGATGCAGATTTGGAAAATCAAAGACGAGAACCGCCTGCGGGAAGCGCTGGCACAAATCCATCTGGCGGCTGGCAAACCCAAGTTCACGACCTATCAGGCAGCATTGTACAAACAACGCATCTCCTTGCTGCCCCGGCGCACGGACTTCCTGAGCCAACTGGAACCGATTGTCTATATGCGTTCCAACAGCTATGCAATCATCGCCTTGTTAAGAATCAGGCATGTGCTTTCCGCAGACGCGCAACAATGCGCCGCGCGGCAGGACGCCGACGGCTTCCGCCAAATCACCGACGACTGGATGAAACTCGTCCAAGCGACCACCCGTAGCGGTGAAACGCTGCTCGATTTGTTAGTTGCTCGGGCGCTTTATACCGATAGCAACCTGCTGACGAACTTTCGTGTTGCGGCGCAATCCCTCGGACTTGTGGAGGAAGCCAATCGTTTTGCCCAACTCGAAGAACGTGCGAAGACCGACAAGGAGGCGCGCAAGCAAAGTGGACGGACTTCCCCGGTCTACGAACTCGCCACTCAACGTGGATCATACTTGACGGCAATGACTCTCCCGGTTTGTAGCAGTCAGGTTGCCAACCCGCCCGTCATCACGGAGGCCGATTTGCGACCCGGACGCTACGCCGACCACGCGCTATTCGAACGCGCCGGTTCCTTGTTCGCCTGGGCCATGCTCGGCTTCTGCGCCGGGGGCGCCGCCCTTGTCCGGTTCCGCCACAAACCGCACGTCTGCTCGATGTCAGTTAGAATGTTGGATCTGCTGCGCCCTGCCGACTGGGCATGGCTCCTGTCAGGCGGGGCACTGCTGCCATTGCTCTGGTATTTTGTCATCACCCGCCTGACTCCGCTGGGAGTCCGCGAGTGGTCGCTCAAAAGCACCGACTGCCTCCAGGCGTTGGGCCAATTCGGTTCGCTGGTGGTGCTGATGGTGGTTTGTCCCGTGGTGATGTCTATCAGAATACTCGGCACACGGGGTGCGGTGCTCGGTCTGGCGGCCCGCCGTCCGTGGCCCGGCGGGCTGGCCGTTGCCGCCGCCGCCGTGGGCATACCTGCATTCGGTGCCGTCATATGGCAGACGAATGACCGGTTGCTCCTGTACGCCTCCCTGTTGCTGGCGCTCGCCGTGCTCTGGTTGCTGGTGGGATTCTGCCGCAACATTTTCTGCCGGCGCGTCCACGCCCTGCGCCGCGCGACTCTCGCCCGCATGGTGATACCGGCCTGGATCCTCGGCATGTTAGGGTTTGCGCTCGCGGTTCCGCTGCACTATGCGGAGGAACGCTTCTGGATCCAACAGGACCACCTGTTGGAAATCTCCGCCGCGGCTCCCGCGCTTTCCCGCTACGAATACGATGTCACCCAAATCCTTCGCGCTGAACTGTTAGAGTGCATCGGGCAGGGTGGCTCTAGCAGGTGACAGCTTCGTGTGGGGTTGGCGGGGTTCATGAACAGATGATACAGGGGGCAAAGTAAAGGGGCAACGGCACGGCTTGATTTCAGCCAGGGCAACGCCTTGATCTGGATCCACAAATCCCGGAGGGAGGATAGCCGTCCCGACTGTCTTGGCAAACGGGCGTCCCGCCCAATACTGTTCGGTTAGCATTTACGCTAGGTGATTGAAGGCTCCGGGCAGGATGCCCGGGCCACGGTGGCGCGGGCATCCTGCCCGCAGCCCCTCTTCCTTCCGCAATCTCAGCGCCTAACCGAACAGTATTGGGCGTCCCGCCTGTTGGGTCAGGGATTTGCCATAGAGGTGCGACCCGGATCACCGACCGGCACCCGGGACGAGCGCCTTGTCATGATGGAGGTAGGCTGCGGTCCGGTCATTTCAGCCAGATGGCGAGCTTGGTGCCGAGTTTGACCAACTTCATGTTCGGTTGCATTTTCATTTCCGTCATGACAGGAATTACAGAAACTATCCGGGCATTGTCAAGACGCGACAATTCTGGTGACGGCCGTCATGAGAATTGTCGCGGAGTGGCATGGGGATGGCGGAATACAGGGATTTTTCCGCAGTGGGGATTGCAGGGGATGGGATGAGCGGCTAATCGTTGTGGGGAAAAACGCGAGGCATGTTGAAGGAACCCGTCAAAGAAGCGCCGCAAGTCAGGTGGTTGATCCGGATTTCCGAGGTTTTCGCGGGCATGGAGGAGGACATTCTCAGGGGGCTTGGGGCGGAAATCATCAAGAAGTTGGGAAGAGGGTATTTATTGGTTTGGATCGGGGATCCGGCGCGGTTGCACGAATCGGCGGCGGCCAAGTTCGTGCGCTGGAATCTGCCGGTGCACCACAGTTGGCCGTGTTGTCCGCAGGACATTCCGGGGTTCATCGAAAAGGCGGCACAGGCGTTGTGGCGGAAATTCGCTGGCGATCATCCGCAGACGGTCCTATGCGGGCCGCTCGACCCGGATGGATCTAACCGATACTACAAGACCCTCGCCGCAAACCTGCGCGGACGCACGCTGCAATTGTGTCCGCCCGCGTGCGGAACGATCCGGGATGCCGGGGCGCACGACAGCCGGGTGCCGACGCTATTTTGCTTGGTTGGAAAGGAAGGCCTGTTCTGCGGCTTGCAGAGCCCGGCAGGCTCGAATGGATTCCATCCCGGCGGCACCAAATACATCCGGCAGAGCGCTCCCGGCACCATCAGCCGGGCTGGCGCGAAAATCGCCGAAGCGCTCCACCAGCTTCAGCTCGACCGGTCGCCGCCACCGGCAGGCAGCCATTGGCTGGAGTTGGGTGCCAGTCCGGGCGGCATGACCGCTGAGTTGTTAGCCCGGGGATACCGGGTGACCGCCGTGGACCGCGCCGCGCCCGCCAGAATGTTAGATAACGCGCAAGGTTTGCAGTTCGTGCTGGTGGATGCTGCCACGTACCTGCCACGGAATGGCACCGTGTATGATGCGATCCTCTCGGACATGAACGGTGATGCACTTGCATCCATGACGCGGGTCATCCGTCTATCCGAATATTTGCGGGTGGGCGGGTTGGTGGTTTTCACCTTGAAACTTCCGGGTGTCGCGACTTATGCCGGGGCGAACGACGTGGAGGCTGCGGTTGTGGCCACTGCGGCGGCAGCGGGGTTGCGGGTGTTGGCACGCACGCATCTCACTTACAACCGCTACGAGTTCACGGTGTTTTTCGAACGCGAAGCAAGCAATTGATGAGGCTTTCACCTATGGCTTGACTCGCCGCCGTGCCTGGCCATGCTTGTCGCGCATGAAACGCTTGCTCCAATGGGTCGCCCTGATGACAATGATGTTTTCCCTGACATCCTGCGGTCTGCCTGGTGCGGTGGGACGCTCTACGGGCAATCTGTTCAAGAGTCTGGGAAATCTCGTTCCGTCGGCGTCTGCCTCCGGAGGTCTGGGCGCGGGTTAAGCTACGAATTCGCGGACGGTCCGACTGCCATCCGCTTCGATGGCAAAGATCCGCCAAGTGGTTTCTGGCGGCAGCAGATCGGGGAATTTGTCCGCCCATTCGGCGACGACCACACCGTTGGCTTCGAGATACTCATCCCATCCCAGTGCGAGCAATTCCGCAGGTGTTTCCAGCCGATAGAAATCCAAATGAACCACGGGCATTCTGCCGCCTGGATACTCATGCACCAAACCGAAGGTGGGGCTGGTCACTTCGGCGGGAGATCCCAGCGCGGCCACCAATCCTTTGGTCCACAGGGTTTTTCCGGCACCGAGACCACCCACCAGCGCGATGACGGACCCGGCGTGAAGCGTGGTCGCCGCCGCGCGTCCAAGCTGCTCCATCGCGTCGGGTGTTGGCGCACGGTATTGCATCGCCCCCTTCGGAAAGCGGAAACCCTCACCGGCGTCCAGCAAAATACCATCGCCGCCCTGCCGCCAGTTCGGGTTTTTTTTCTTATGCTGACCATGCGCGCTTGTGGGAGTATTGAAAAACTCTTATTAAAACCGTTGCCGCGTGGCCTCCAATGCCTAAACTCCCTGAAAATAAACTTGATCGATAGAAAAGCAATTCACCGTCTCCTGCGGAGCGTCAAAAAAACATCCCTATCAGTTTGAACACGGCAATCCTGTATCCGACGCAGCTCCTTGACCGGCGAACCGTGCGGAGCTCATGGGCACTCATCCCGGCAGGAGGTATGGCATGACCTCACGCGAACGACTCTGTCTCACCCTGGCAGGCCAGACGGCCGACCGTGTTCCGGTTGCACCTTTTGTGCAGGAGGAATACCTGGCGTACTATTATCCGCACAAGGCCAGTCTCGACCGCGTAATTGATGCCGTGGAACTGGCCAACGAGCTTGATTTCGACTTGATGGCCAAGCACCGCGCGGTCGAGCGGCCGCACTTTTTCCGCCGCAGTTATCCCAACTGGGAGTTGCGCAAAACGCAATCTCACGACCACGGCATGGTCCGGCGTCGCATGGAAATCGTCACCCCCGTCCGCACGCTGACACTCGAGGAATCCGGGCCGGAATCCGGCGCGGCGACAGGTGGCATTCACTTCATGGTCACGCGGCCGATGTTGATAGAAACGGCGGATGTTGAGGTGTTCCTGAAATATTTGCCTCCTCTGGATGACGCCGCGCGGCGGGAGATGCGCGAGATCGCCGGGCGCTGGCGGGCTATCATCGGGGAGCGCGGCGTGTTGGCGCCGTGGGGTTTTGCCGGCGTGTTCAACTTCTGCGCCGAACTGAGCGGGTTGGACAACTTTTATGTGGCACCGTATGAGGATGAATCGCAATACCGCGCGCTGATGGACGGCGTGGCCAACGCCATGACCGGGTATTGCCATGCCTTGGGGGAGACGGAATTGGATTGCGTCGGCATCCAGGCGCACATCGCCGGCGGAGCCACCACCGGGCCGGACTTTTTCCGGGAATTCATCCAGCCCTACGAAAAGCGGGTGATTGACGCCATTCATGCGGGCGGCAAGTTCAGTATCTATCATAACTGCGGTTATGCCAAGTCACTTTACCCTAACTACCACGAGTTGGGGATGACGGTCTGGGAAACCGTTAGCGAAGCGCCCCACGGCGACAACCAGTTGGCGCACGCCAAGGCAGCCCTCGGTGACAATATCTGCCTGCTCGGCAATCTGGACCAGATTGATTTCCTCAAACGGGCGACGCCGGACGAAGTGGCCGCGAAGGCGCGGGAGATTGTGTTCACCGGCAAGCCGGGCGGCCGGTTTATTTTTTCCACCTCGGACTATCTGGAGAAGTCCACTCCGCGCGCGAATGTGATCGCGATGATCGAAGCCGCCAAGGACGCCGGTCGTTACTAAATCGCCTGCCATGAACGAACCCATAACTTCCAACCACGGCATGACCCGCTACCGCTGGGTGGTGGTCGTCCTGTTGTTTTTTGCCGTGACGGTAAACTATATTGATCGCGCCGTGCTGGGCGTGCTCAAGCCATTGTTAGATAAGGAATTCGGCTGGAGCCAGATTGACTACGGTTGTGCGCGCGGGTTTTTTGTTTACCGTGTCGCTGTGGAGCGTGGCGGCGATGTTCCATGCGGCGGCGCGTTCCGTGGTGGGCTTCAGTGTGGCGCGCTCCTGTCTGGGATTGGCCGAGGGCGGATGTTTTCCGGGAGCGATCAAGGCGGTGGCCGACTGGTTCCCCAAGGAGCAGCGGGCGTTGGCGACGGGGTTGTTCAATGCCGGCAGCAACGTCGGGGCCATCACCTGTCCGCTGGTGGTGCCATGGATGGCGGCGCACTGGGGCTGGCAAGGGGCTTTCATCGCCACCGGTGCGGTGGGATTTGTGTGGGTGGTGGCGTGGGCATTGTTATATCAATCGCCGGATAAGCACCCGCGCGTTTCGGCGGCGGAACTGGCATACATCCGCCAGGATCCGGTCGAACCGGAAGTGAGGATTCCATGGCTGGAACTGCTGCACCACCGTCAGGTATGGGCGTTTATGATAGGCATGATGGCATCCGCGCCGGTCTGGTGGTTCTATATCTTCTGGATTCCGGATTTTCTCAACAAGCGATTTGCGCTGGGTCTAACACAAAGCAGCCTGCCGTTGATGACCATCTTCCTGGTCGCGGGTTTCGGCGGCATTGCGGGCGGCTGGTTGTCGTCGGCGTTGATGAAGCGCGGGTGGTCGGTGAACGCGGCGCGCAAGACGGCGCTGCTGGTCTGTTCGTTATGTGTGCTGCCGGTATTTGCGACGCCGCTGATGCCGGGCGTCTGGTCCGCCGTGGTATTGGTGACGCTCGCCGCCGCAGCGCACTGCGGATACGCCGCAAACCTCTACACCCTGGTCAGCGACACCATACCGCGCCAAGCCGTGAGTTCCGTCGTGGGTCTCGGCGGCATGGCGGGATCGGTGGCAGGCATGTTTTTCGCGCAAATCGTGGCGCGCATTCTGGATTTCACGAACAACAATTACCTGGTACCCTTCGGGCTTTGCGCCACCGTATATTTGCTGGCCCTGGGATGCATTCACCTGCTAATACCACGCCTTGAACCCATGCGGGTGCCGGTGAACCAATTGTCATGACTAAAACCCAATACGACCACACCCAGAAGGATGCGATGGCGATGCCCGTGCAGCCGCTGGAGATCGCTGACTTCGATCTGGATCAATATGAGGCATTTGCCGCCGAGGCTGACCAACGCTACGCCGGGTTTCTCGGAAAGCATGAGGGTGTGGCCGTCTGGCAGCGGGTTCGCGCCGGCGAGGTGTTTCGTGACGCCTGCCGCGACATGCGCGATTCATTGCGCTGGCAACTCGGCGCGCTGGCACGCACGATGGCTTACCGGACCGACGCACCGACATATCTCGAACCATGGTATGGCATAGGCACGACCGCCGCAGCCTTCGGCGCGGATTACGCATGGCTGGCCGGCCAGGCGCCGGCCGTCAAGGCATGCTATAACTCGGTCGCGGAAGCGGCGCATCTGGCAGCCCGCGAACCGACAGAAGTCCCCATCCTCCGTTACACGCTGGAGACCATTGACTACTTTCTAGCGCAAACGCATGGCCGCGTGCCGGTTTCATGGTGTGACATTCAGGGTCCTATCAACATCGCCGGTGGCTTGGTGGACATCAGCCAGTTTCTTCTCGGATTCCACGAGCATCCCGAGCATGTGCGGGCGATCCTCGCCGCGGTAACCGACGCATTGATTTCATTCACGCGGAAACAAAGCGAACTCATCGGTGCGGCGCTCGCCCGGCCGGGTCACGGTTTCGCCAGTTCCCGCACCGGAACCGGCATCGGACTGAGCACCGACAACCTCATCATGATCGCGCCGACGATGTTCGTGGATTTTTGCGTGGAAGATTGCGCCCGCATCGGCGAGGTGTTTGGCGGCACCGCCATCCATTCCTGCGGCGACTGGGGCCGCTGGCTCGGCGCGGTGAGACAGATTCCAAATCTAACAATGGTGGATGGCGCGTTCAGCCCGCAAACCGATCCGGCGCACAATCAATGCGAGGAGTTTCGTGATGCCCTCGCCGGCACTGGCGTGGTGTTGCATACGCGGATCGTCGGCGATGCCGACGAAGTTATGGCACGCGTGCGCCGGCTGTGGAGGCCGGGATTAAAGCTTATTGTTGGCACGCACATTCAGGATCCTGCGGAACAACACCGCGTTTACGAGGCCATCCATGAGTGGTGTCGTTGACACCTGAACATATAGCAACCAGCATGCATCACAACACTAACACTAACACCAACACCCAGACCACGATGATGAATCACTACCTGAAGTTTGAAAAATACACTGTCGGAGTCGGCGACCGCTTCGCACACCAGGCTGCGGCGCAGTTGCAGGCATGCATTCTTGCGGCCCAAAGTGGCGTTGCCATCTCGCCCACATGGAACAAATCCAACCGGGAACACAACATCATCGGCTCCGAGCCTGCCAGTGTCCGGGCAGCGGCCGATGCCGCTGTGAAAGCGGCGGGTTGGGCGATGCCCTATTATGTGGACGCCGATCACATTGGTCTCCAGACCGTGGACCGGTTTCTGGACGCGTCGGATTTCTTCACGATTGATGTGGCCGATTACATTGGCAAACCCGCCGGGCCTGGCGCGGTGGAAGCCTTTGCCGACCGACATCCCGAATGGTCCGGCAACCTGCAGCTTGCCGGCATTGACCGGCGATTCGACATCTCCCGGGGTGAAGTCGAGCGCATCGCCGGTAAATATCTTTATGCCGTGCAGGAAGCCGGCAAGGTCTATCGCCACATCGTCGCCGCGAAGGGCGGCACCCCGTTTGTTACGGAGATTTCGTTAGACGAAACCGATTTGCCGCAGACACCGCCGGAGTTGCTGATCATACTTGCGGCCATCGCGGATGAGGAGATTCCGATCCAGACCATTGCGCCGAAGTTCACGGGCCGCTTCAACAAGGGCGTGGATTACGTGGGCGACGTGGCGCAGTTTGAGCGCGAATTCAACGAGGACCTCTGTGTCATAGCGCACGCCATCCAACGCTACGGCCTGCCGGACACACTCAAACTCAGCGTCCACTCGGGCAGCGACAAATTCTCGATCTATCCGGCGATGCACCGTGCGTTGGCGAAGCACGGTTGTGGCGTGCATCTCAAGACCGCGGGCACGACCTGGCTGGAGGAAGTGATAGGTCTGGCGGAACACGGCGGCGAAGGCTTGCAGCTGGCAAAGGAGATTTATGCCGAGGCGCTGGCGCACATTGATGAGCTCTGCGCGCCCTACGCCACGGTGATTGACATCCACCGTGCCAAGTTGCCGACGGCAGCGGAAGTGAATGCTTGGACCAGCGAGTTATACGTCCGCGCGTTGCGGCACAACCAGTCCGACCCGCTGTTTAACGCGAACTTGCGGCAGTTGCTGCATGTTGGCTTCAAAGTGGCGGCGAAACTGGGCCCGCGCTACCTGCAAGCGCTGTGCGCCTACGAGGCTTCGGTCGCGAAAAATGTTACCGCCAATCTTTATGAACGCCATTTGAAACCGATCTTCCTTGGCAGGTGCTGATCGCCGCGCGAAAATTTACAACAAATGGTTGTTCCAAGTTCCGCGCAATTGTAATGATGTCTTCGGCAACCGATGAGCGCACACAGCATGGATAACCTGATCACTTCTGAGGACCTTAACATCCCCAACCTCGGCCCGCGAAAGTTTCCTTCGCCGGGCTGGCAGCGGGACTTCGCGGCGGAGGGCGGTGGCTGGCATTCGGATGGCGATCGTATTGTGCTCAACGACCACATGGATTCCGTGAGGGCAGCCATGCAAAGCGATGTGGACCCGCCATCCATCGAACTCGCCGGACCCCGTGGCGAGACCTATTTCAATCCTGCGGACACCTGTTGCGCCATTGTCACCTGTGGTGGTCTATGTCCTGGGATCAATGATGTGATCCGCGCGATCGTGAAGCAGTCTTATTACGCCTATGGGGTTCGCCGCATTCTTGGTCATGAACATTCCCTGCTTCGGCGGCTCGTTCCTCGGCACGTCCCGCGGTGCACGGGACATCAAGGTCATGGTCAGCCGACTGGAAGAGTTAGGTGTGAACATCCTTTATGTCATCGGCGGGGACGGATCGCAACGCGGAGCCAAGGCCCTGGACGAGGAAATCCGCCGCCGTGGCAGTCAAATCGCCATCATCGGCGTGCCCAAGACGATTGACAACGACCTGATGTTCATGGACCGGAGCTTTGGCTATCAGACCGCATTCGCGGTGGCCTTCCATGCCGTGATGTCGGCGCACGCCGAGGCGCGGGGTGCGCGCAACGGCGTGGGCCTGGTGAAATTGATGGGACGGGATTCCGGATTCATCGCGTGCTCGGCCGCACTGGCCGCAGGCGAGGCGAACCTCGTTCTGATCCCGGAGGTGCCCTTTAAGCTAGACGGCAAGACCGGTCTGTTAGCATGGCTCGAGGAACGGCTCGCCGCCCGCGGCCATGCCGTCATCATCACCGCCGAGGGTGCCGGACAGGAACTCATTCCCAACGTTGAACAAACCACCGACGCATCCGGCAACAAACTGCACGCCGACATAGGGCTATTCCTCAAGGATGCAATCAGCCGCCATTTCAAGGGAAAGAAGATCGAGGCTAATCT
>JAPLUJ010000388.1 GCA_026397695.1 Verrucomicrobiota bacterium
TCGATGAGGGTGCCGAGTTTACGGGCGTCGATGAACAAGGTTTCACCTTGACGGTTTCGGAGACATGAAAGAGGGGCACGGGCAGCTTGCCCGTGTTTGGATGAAGAAACGGGCGGGCCGCCCGTTCCCCTCTTGTTTTTCGTTAGAAACCACAGACACACGGGGATCTGGGTGCTGTAAAAGAGCTGACCGGGCATTGCCACCATGCAGTCCACGAGGTCGGCCTCGATGAGGGCGCGGCGGATGTCGCCTTCGCCGGACTGGTTGGAACTCATGCTGCCATTGGCCAGCACGAAGCCGGCCATGCCGCCGGCAGTGCCGGTTCCCCCTGGCGCAAGGTGGTGGATGAAATGTTGCACCCAGGCAAAGTTGGCGTTGCCCTTGGGCGGGACGCCGAATTGCCAGCGTACGTCGTCGTCCTTGCGGAACCAGTCGCTGTCGTTGAAGGGCGGATTGGCCAGCACGAAGTCGGCGCGGAGATCGGGATGCAGGTCGCGGCGGAATGTGTCGGCTTGCTCGGGGCCGAAGTCCGCCTCGATGCCACGGATCGCCAGGTTCATCACGGCGAGGCGGCGGGTGGTGGCATTGCTTTCCTGGCCGTAGATGCTGATGTCGCCCAGCCGGCCGCCGTGGGCCTCCACGAATATTTCCGACTGCAAGCAGCGCACGACGCACGACGGAGTGTAGAACTGGCCGCCGTTCTTGCCTTCCGCGCTGGCGAACATGGTCAGGAAGTATTCATAGACGCGTCCGAGGATATCGACGCTGCGGTGTTTACGGGAATCGGCGGGTGGTTGCGGGGCCTGACCACCCTCACCCCCGGCCCCTCTCCCACCGGGAGAGGGGAGATGAGACGCGATCTCTTGGAGGACGGCGTCGGTGTCGTTGAGGACGCGGTCGTTCTCGAAACGGAGGACGGTTAGACCTTGGGCTTTGAGGAAGGCGTCGCGTTTGGCGTCGTGCTTGATCTGGTCTGGTTTTGCGTGAGGCGCACCGTCGCATTCGACGACGAGCTTGGCTTCATGGCAGTAGAAGTCGCAGAGGTAATCGCCAAACTGGTGCTGGCGGCGGAACTTGGCATTGCAGAGCTGGCGGTCGCGCAGGAGTTCCCAAAGTAGTTCTTCTGCGGGCGTCTGCTTTTTCCGTAACTCCCTCGCCCGTTCGACCAATCCGGCGAAGTCGTAGCCCCCGCGATAGTGCGGCTCATGGCTCCCTCTCCCGCTGGGAGAGGGCTGGGGCGAGGGTTGCACGAGTGCAATGGTGGCGATCAGGTCGATCAACTCCCCGAGCCGGTGCTTGTCCAGGCCGGGCCGGGCGTAATCTTTGCGGGACGCGTGCGCTCCCTGCGATGAGTTTGGCGCGGTGTTCCTCGAACGTGTCGGAGATATATTTCAGGAAAATCAGCCCCAGCACGACGTGTTTGTATTCCGCCGCGTCCATGTTGTTGCGGAGCTTGTCGGCGGCGAGCCAGAGCTTCGCCTCGAAACCGAGATTGGCGGACGATGACGAGTCTTTCGCGGAATCTTTGCGTTTGGCGGGCATGGGGGAAGCGAAATCTGGGATTCTGTTGTTGGTTTCGCGGATTTCCAGTCGCATTCCAGCCTAACGACGCCGGAGAGGGAAGCCGGATCTGGCAGGACTGGCGGATTTCTTTCACGGCCGTGCCGCGGAAGGATAGTGAAGAGGGGCGGGATGCCATGTCTGATAGCCATCACGATCCACATTCCTTCCTATCGCTCTCGATCGACGCGCCGTACTCATTGACGCCAGTTGCGCTCACTCCTTCCGGTACACCCTCACGAAATCCACTTCCATCCGCTGCGGAAACGCGGCGTCGTCGATGCCCTTCTGCCCGCCCCAGGCACCACCGATGGCGAGGTTGAGAATCAGATAGAACGGCTTGTGGAACGGCCACTCGGCATCCTGATCGCCGGGTTTCCTGTCAAAAGTGGCGTAGGCTTTCCCATCGACGTGCATGACGATTTTGTCGGCAGACCAGTCCATCGAGTAGATGTGGAACTCGCTGGCGCAGGTGGGGATCGTCAGGTTGCCGGAACGCTGGGTGCCTTTGGTGTGATTGTAAGCTCCGCTGTGGAGCGTGCCGTGAATTTTTCCGGGGTCGTGGCCGACGTGTTCCATGATGTCGATTTCCCCGCACATCGGCCAAGGGACTTTCCCATAATCCTCAGGAAGCATCCAGATGGCGGGCCATGTGCCGCGTGCGGCGGGGAGCTTCGCTCTCACCTCGACGCGGCCGTAGGTCCAAGCGTCGTGGCCTTTGGAGATCACGCTGGCGGAGGTGAATTCGCCGCGGTCCATTGTTTCCTTCCGTGCTTCGATGATCAGCCTGCCGTCCTCGACGCGGGCGTTCTCTCGGCGGTTCTCGGTGTAGAACTGCTTTTCGTTGTTGCGTACCATGCCCTTTTCATATCCCCACTTCGCGGGATCGGGCTGGCCGGGTTTGTCGAATTCATCGGACCACACGAGTTTCCAACCGGGAAGGTCAGCAGCGGTGGCGCAGAGAACGGTGAGACCGAGTAAAGTGAGGAATTTCATGAGTCGTAATCGATAGGAATTAGCCATTGGGATACCCGCGCGTGAGAAAGCAGTTGGAATTGGGGAGTGGGAGAAAGGGGGGCGTGTCCAGGCAATGAGCATCACGGCACCACCGATAAATCCGCTAGCCGGGCAAATCGAGTTTGCGGAAACGGAGGTTGCGGAGGGCTGCGCCGGTTTTCCAGGTGGAAATGCCGAGCGGGACACATGGCCGCACTTCCATGCGGATGGAAATCTTGTGCTCGGCGAGTTCCTGCTCGATGACCTGTTTGTCGTCAATCCAAGCGGTGATGTGGGTCTTGGTGACCCGCAGGCGGATCTTGTACCAGGTCTTCTCCTTGAACTCCTTGATGGTGGCGGTCTGGTTTTCGGAGGCGTCCAGGTCGTCGATGCTGGACAACCCGACGAGGGTGCCGCCGCAGCCACCGCAGATCAGCGTGCAGGGATCCTTGTTTACGGGAAATGTCAGTCCGCAGAAGAAATCGCCGCCCTCGGTACGCATCGCCTCCAACTCGATCTCGTAGTTCATGCGGGCAGGCGGTTCGCCATCCTTGACGATGCCGGCGGCCGGTTCA
>JAPLUJ010000047.1 GCA_026397695.1 Verrucomicrobiota bacterium
GATTGTGGATTGTGGATGATCTTCGATCTTCGATCTACGATCCTCGATCTCCTATCTTGATCGTGGATTGAAGAGGAAGAGGCGGGAAGAGGAAGAACGGAGCTCAGGCATTGTTGCATGAGTCTTTTCTCTTACAAAAAGACGGGGTTTCACTGTGGCGGGGGGTTGTCAAGATGGGTTGCAGACGGGCACGGTCCGGGAAAGAAATCTGCCAGTCCGGCAAGATCGATCCGGTCATAACCGCTTTACCGGTCGCCGGGCGCGGTGTCGTCCGTGGAGCAGGGCGGAGCAATGGTCTGGCCCGTTTTCCTGGGTTTCGGACGCGGCTTGCGGGACTGGCGAAACCTGCGTGCCACGAATTGCTCGAATCTTTTGAAGAAGATCGGGATCAGGAAGGCCGCCAGCGCGGCGACGAACAGGGCCGGGATGATGAGCGTCCAAATGGCGCGGTCAAAAGCGTCTGATGGATTCGTCGCCAGAAAATTCATGTGGCTTACTGCTATCGGTTTCTCGCGGATCCGCAACCCTGTTCTGGTCGGACCACCGCTGAACCGCCTCGCTCCCGACGGCACGGCCCGGAAAAGAAATCTGCCAGTCCGGGAAGATCCGGCTTCCCTCTCCGGTGCCGTTAGGCTTCCTTGACGCCACGGCCGGTCTTGAATGCCGCCCGTCCGGCGCGAAACCATTCTTGACGGGCATTCGGTGCAGATCTAAGCTCCTACGCAGGCAGCTTGACACGGACGTGTCTCCTCTGCCTTACTCTTGGAAGTGTCCACAGTGGGACGGTGTTGAGTCTGAATACGAAGAGCCTGAAAAATTTTTCCTGAATAGAAACTACTGCAAGCAAATCATGAGCATTCAGCCCGCAAGCCCACTACGCTATCCCGGTGGAAAGGGCTGCCTATGCGGTCTTCTCGCCGACGTGATTGATCTGAATGATCTTCGCGGCTCCGTCTATTTTGAGCCCTATGCAGGGGGGGCCGGGGCGGCGTTGGAGCTGTTGCGGAAGGAAATCGTATCAGAGGTTTACATCAACGACGCGGACCTTCGAGTTGCAGCGTTCTGGGAAGTGGTTTTGGGCGAAACCGGGCACTTTGTGGATGAGATTTTCGGGGTTCCACTTTCTATCAAGGAATGGCGGCGGCAGCGGGATATTTGTTCCAATCCCGATGCACACACGCGGTTTCAAACGGGTTTCTCGGCCTTTTACATGAACCGCTGCAATCGTTCCGGAGTTCTGACGGGTGCAGGACCGATTGGTGGCTACGCTCAATCCAGCAAGTGGAAGTTGGGGGTGCGGTTCAACCGAGAAGCGCTCGCCGAACGGGTGCTCACGCTTGGACGAATGAGAGAACGTATTCATGTCAGCAACTCAGACGCTCTAGATTTCCTCCGATCAACGCTTCCCAGGGGCAATGCCCGCAAGCGGGTTCTTGTCTATCTCGACCCGCCATACGTAAATAAGGGCCAGCGGCTATACCTCAACTCCTATGAGGCCCGCGATCACATGGCGTTGTCCCGGTACATTACCGAACAAGGAACGCTTCCATGGATTATGTCCTATGATGACACCGACTTGGTGCGGCAACTTTATGCGGAGCAACAGTTGGGCAAACTCCCTATCCGATACTCGCTCCAAGACAAGCGAAAGGCCCGAGAATTGCTGATTGCACCCCATCGTCTTCACCTTCCTAAATCAAGAATCATTTTCGATTAATTTTACCTCTAACCTGTCACTGCCATGCCCACAGAAGCACAGATCAAATCAATTCCTGTCAAGGACCTGCACTTCGACCATGGAAATCCACGACTTGCTGAATACGGCATTGAGTCGACCACGCCCGAGAAGGAGATTCTCATTACGCTTTGGGATGCGATGGACGTTTTGGAACTGGTTCAGTCCATCTCGGCCAGTGGCTTTTTCCCACACGAGGCGCTGATCGTCACTGAAGAGGGCGGGAGAAAAATCGTCATAGAGGGCAACCGGCGGCTTGCAGCAGTCAAAGTGTTGTTAAATCCGGCCATCGCTGCGGCAAACGGTTGGGAAATTCCCAAGCCATCGAAGGCTGTTCTGGACACGCTGCGGAATCTGCCAGCCATCATGGCCTCGCGCAAGGAATCCTGGCGTTACCTCGGTTTTAAGCATGTCAATGGCCCAGCCAAGTGGACTAGCTACGCCAAGGCGGCCTATATCGCCCAGGTTCATCGTGACTTCAAGATACGGCTGGCCGACATCGCTGGCCAGATCGGAGACCGGCACAATACAGTTCAACGACTCTATCGAGGGCTGATGGTTCTGGAGCAGGCAGAGCGCGAAAAAGTGTATGATCGGGCAGATCGATTTAGACAACGCCTTTCGTTCTCCCATCTCTACACCGCATTAGACTACGAAGGGATTAGTGAGTTTCTCAAAATTTCGCCCAAGGAGGCGGAAACAGTCTCTCCAGTCCCAAAGGGTAGGATCAAGGAACTGGGCGAGCTTCTTGTTTGGCTCTATGGAAGCAAGAAAGAAAAGAAGGAGCCGCTTGTCATATCGCAGAATCCGCAGTTCTCTTTGAAGATGCGATTCTTTCGGCCAAACGTGACCTCACCACAGCACGCGCCTATCTGACAACAGGTGATGATGGATCGGATAGGGGTCGTGTATACGCCAACGATGCTAAGCTGGATGTCGTGACATGGATTCCGTTTTCTGATGGTAATCCCGGGAAGTTGATCGTATTCGCGCAGTGCAAGACAGGCACCACATGGTGTGATCGACTCGGCGATCTGAATCCAGAGGCGTTCCTTAAGACGTGGACGCAGCATCGAGGTGTTATGCTGCAACCGATCCGGGCATTTTGCGTCTCCGAGGCAGCGAGCCAATCTCGATGGACAGAGGTCAGTTCACGGACAGGTCTCTTTTTGGACCGCTGCAGAATCGTTGACTTCGCTCACAACATTGATGCAAGGCTGTTGAAAAGAATGACCGACTGGACCGATTCGGCGTTTAAAAGTCTTCAACGCTGAAGAATATCCAAAAAAATTAGGCGATGTGGCCCAGCGCTTTGAGAGTGTCGAGGATGGCGGTGATTTGTTCGGCGCGCTTCTTGTTCTTACGCCCGAAGCAGTCGGCGAGGCGTTCGGCGAGCTCAGCCGGGCCGGTCTCGGGGTCCTGGCCGATGGTGGGCAGCAGTTTGCGCAGCGCGGCCACTTGCGCGGGCAGTTTGGCGGGCCAGACAGGAAGAGATTGTGGATCGCGGATCGTGGATTGAGGATCGTCGTCGTCGGTTAGTGCGAGCTGTTCGGTGACGGGCAAAGTCGGCGCGGCGAGGCCGCCACGCCCTACCGGGTTCTGATAGTCCGGGCGCAACCAGCGGATGATTCCGCGCTTTTCTTCCGCCGCCCGTTCGTGGTTGAGTGCGACGAGGCGGCAGAGAAGTTGCTGTTCGAGCGCTGCGGCGGCTTCCAGAGGGGCACGGGCAGCCTGCCCGTGTGCAGAGGAAATCACGGGCGGGCCGCCCGTGCCCCACTTGAGATCGACCTGAGACGAAAGAATCCCCAAGATATATGCATCCTCGCTTGCGATTGCGATGAGCATATTGTCCGGCAGAATCTCCCGATCTAGGAAGGTGAAGAATCGGTGCTTGCCGGTTTCAACTGTGGCGCTGCCACTGGAAATAACCGATCCACAAGACAAGTTGGGCGATGGCGACGGCTTGCTTGTTGAGTTCGAGGCCGATGAATTGCTCGGGACGGACGCGGAAGCCGTGCATTTCCATGACCGCATCGCCGCCCAATGCGCCGATGAGTTCGAGCACCTCGGCTTCCAACCGCTGATTTGGAAATCTAGCGAGGCTTCGCCTCAGACCCAAGACAACAAGACCCAAGACGCAAGACGAAGAATTTGACCTAACGACAACACATTCTCGGTTTCAAGGACTCTAGCGGGCTGCGGACGAATCCGCCATCTCAATGCCGCGCACGAAAATTTCCACGGTTGCGCGGATCCAGGCGTCGCGATCCAGATCGGTTAGGCCGGAGGTGCGGCGCAACAAGCCACCCATCAACGACGAGGTGAACACCTCGGCGAAGGCCAGGGTGTTCAGATCGGTTCGCACCACGGCTGCTTGTTTGCGTTGTTCCAGATAGTCCGCGATGCTGCGGTGAAAGGGTCCTAACACATCCCCGATGAGTTCCTTGGCCAAGGTCGGGCGGCGGCGGCTTTCGCCGATCATCGCGCGCGCCATCCCTTCACAGCGTTCCAGCGATGCATTGTAAACCCGTGCGAAACGCGTTAGATCCACCATCAAATCCCCGCTGAACCCCTCACCGCATTCACACAGCGCACGAAATTCCTCCGACGTTTCCTGCACCACTGCGGCTAACAACTTCTGCTTCGATTCAAAATGCCGGAACAAGGTCACCTCGTTGCAGCCCGCGCGTACCGCAATGCCTCGCGTGGTGGCCGCCTCAATCCCCTTGTCGCTGAATTCCGCCCGCGCCGCTTCCATCAGCCGCTGACGCGTGCCCGGGGCCTCCGGAAGTTTGGGTTTCACACGCGCGGCACTCACGGCCGGGAGATTTTGCAAGTAATCGCTTGCATGCAAGCGAAATCCGGTTTCCATTGGTCGCCCCGATGTCGAGTCGTCCATTCAGTGATCGTTTATTGAGTTGCGTGGTGCTGTTGGTGCTTGGGGGTTGTGCGCCGGTGGGTCCGGACCACGAGGTGCCGGGGATGGAGTTACCGGCCACGTTTTCGCAGGGTGGGGTGCGGTGGAAACGTCAGACAGCGGCCAGTCAACCGGAGCCGCGTGCGTGGTGGCGGCTCTATCAGGATGGGGTGCTGACGTCGCTGGTGGAGCGCGCGCTGGCGCACAACCAGGATCTTGCAGCCTCTGCGGCACGGTTACGCCAAGCGCGGGCAATGAGTGAAGTGGCCCGCTCGTTGTATTTTCCGGACATCAATCTGGGGACCACGGTGAATCGCGCGAAAACGCGTTTTCTGGGAGCGACCAGCAGTGCCGTGCTGGAAAGCAATTTCATTGTGCCGGTGGATTTCAGTTATGAAGTGGATGTTTGGGGCAAGGTGCGGCGCCAGGTGGAATCGGCCGGAGCGAGCGCGGCCGCCGCCGGGGAAACGCTCCACGCGCTGCGGCTCAGCGTGGCGGGCGAGGTGGCGCAAACCTACTGGGCGCTGCGTGCCGTGGATGCGGATCGAGTGGTGCTTACGCGCACTGTGGCAATCCGCCGCAAGGCGCTCGAACTGCTGACCAAACGCCGCGATGCGGGGAGCATCAGCGGCTTGGATTTGGCGCGGGCCGAGACCGAGGTGGCCACTGCCGAGGCCGGGCGAATTCGGTTAGATCAGGATCGTGTCGGGCTGGTCAATGCGCTGGCGGTGCTCACCGGTTCTACTGCTACGGGTTTCACCGTTGCCGAGCAAGTGGCACTGCCCATCCCGCCGTCGGTGCCGGTATCCGTGCCGTCGGAATTGCTGCGCCAACGTCCCGACATTCGTGCGGCAGAGCGGCGGGTGGCCGCTGCCAACGCGGACATTGGCGTGGTGACCGCGGCGTTTTATCCCTCGTTTGCGATCAACGCCAACGGTGGCCTGAGTGCCGCCCGCTTGGCGGACTTGTTGCAGGCGTCATCGCTTGTGTGGTCGCTCGGCACCAAAGCCACGGTGCCGATCACCCGGGGGAAACGGATCAAAGCCCAGCAACGGGCCGCGCAAGCCGCCCACGAAGCTGTTAGTGCGGAATACCGCCAGACGGTTCTGGAGTCGATCCGCGAGGTGGAGAACGCGCTGCAGGGAGCGGCGATTCTGGTGCGCCGCCAAGCCGTTCAGGATCAGGCGCTGGCGGCGGCACGCAAGACGTTCGATCTATCCACCAAACGCTTCACATCCGGCTTGGTGAGTTTTCTCGATGTGGTGGACGCCGAGCGCACCCGTCTGCAAGCCGAACAAGCGGCCAACGCCATCCGCGCCGAGCGCCTCGCGGTTTCCGTGTCGCTCATCAAAGCCCTCGGCGGAGAATGGTAGAAAGACACCAGAGACCAGAGACCAGAGACCAGATACCAGAGACCAGATACCAGAGACCAGAGACCAGATACCAGACAGGAGACAGACGACAGCAGACAAGAAATCCGACCGATCCGACCGATCCGACCGATTCTTCTCTTCCACCTACAATCTACAACCTACAACCTGCAACCTGCAACCTGCAACCTGCAACCTGCAACCTGCAACCTGCAACCTGCAACCTGCAACCTGCAACCTACAACCTACAACCTGCAACCTGCAACTCTTCTTCCCATCCCATGCGCTATCTTTATC
>JAPLUJ010000206.1:0-2698 GCA_026397695.1 Verrucomicrobiota bacterium
CCTCGGTCATGGCATCGGATCGCTTCACCTTCTTCGTGGATTTCTTCAAGCGGCGGGTGGTGCCGTCGGGTTGCGGTACGTCGAAGGCAGCAATCCAGAAAGGTGAACCGGGGCGTTTGATGAGCGTGGCCATGATCTTTGCGGTTAGGGGTGGAATAGTGAGAACGAAAGCGGGAACGTCTTTACCGCTCCTTTGTTCCCACTTTCGTTCCCAAACGCAAGAAAAATAGGTAAATCATTGATTATGAATAGTCTGGAATCGAATCACTGGTTCGAAACCAGTATCGCGCACCATCGTTGATTTTCACTCCGAAGTTTTCGACAGCAGGAGGATGCGGTCGAGGTCGCAAACGACTAACAGGGGAGGGTTTTCCAAGGCGTTGCGATCGCGCAGGAGCTGGTCATAGGAGGCGGCAAGGTCCTTGTGTTTGCCCATGTATTCAAAGCCGAAGAAGCCGCGATTCCACACGTCCGCGAAGCCGTCGCCGTCAGTGTGCTTGGCCGCGCCTTTTCAAAAGCAGAAGTTTGCGCCGGTGGGATAGGCGGCGGCGGGTGTGGGGTGTTCGAGGACGTGACACAGATCAGAAGTTCGATAGGTTTCACGCACGGTGACCAGCGCCATTTCGTAGGCGTGGCTGGTCTCACAGACATGCGGAACCGGGATGTTTTTCATGGGTTCCCGGGTTTCAGGCTTGGCTGGCTGTAGATCCCGTCGATCAAGACCGATCCCGCATAGACCTCCACCGAATACCCGTAATACTCCTCGCCCGTCGCGGGTTGGCTCTTGGAATGCGTTTGCACCTTCCCTTTAATCGTTTTCCGGGTGATCACCGAATGCTTCGGCGTGCCCTTGATCGTGACTCTATCGCTTTTCACGGTGGCGGTCCCGTGGGCCTCCAGCGTGGTTTTCCTGGTGCCTTGTTTCACCGTGACCAACTTGTGGTTGTCCATTTTGTGGGCGTAGATGGCCCACTTGACGGACACGTCCTTGACCAGTTGTCTATCATAGTTTGCCAGGACAATGTTCAGTTGGCGGCCTTGCTTTCTGGATTTCTCACTGGACCCCGAAATGTTCTGGTAGTCATTTGAACTATCAACAGTGACTGTCGCCGTGATGTGGCGGAGGAGAGGCGGTTCGGCTAACAAGGGCACGCATGCCACACTCCATGCAAGTACCGCAACCCACAGGCAGTTCCATTGGTTGTTCATGATTGGGAAAACCCTTACTATGTGCTTCACCACAGGATATTCCGCAGCGCCGGATCGAAATACAGCCGGTAGGTTGCCTTCTCGGCGAACCGGTATAGAGGCATGAAGTCGTCGCGTTGCGAGGAAGGTTCCTGGCCGGTGTACCTGAAGACCACCGGGTCCCGGGTTGCCACCATCCATTGGTCAAGCGCCTCGTCGTCCTTCGGGAGGCGCGTCAGGTGCTTGTGCACGACCTGCTGTGCAAAGACCACGGGGCCACGCACGATCGCCACGCGATCGGGGTGTTGTCGGGGTGTTGTCGATCGATCGGCGCGCGCCGGAAGTTCAGCGGTATCGTCATTTCGAACCGGTCGCCCCGCTGCCATTCGCGGCGGATTGACGCCCATTCGCCTGGCTGCGCAGCCACGTTGAGGGCGCTGCCGTTCAGCTTGAACGAAACCCCGCACGACCAGGCCGGCACACGTAGCCGGAGAGTGAAGTTCTGCGGTTGTGGCATATCCAGCCGCATGGTGACCGTCTCGGCCTCCGGATAGCGGGTTTCCTGTGTGAGTTTCACGGCTTGTCCGCCGGTCTCCCAGATGACGGACGACGGGAGGTAGAGGTTCACGTGCAGCGCCGCGTCATTGTGGAAATAGATGAGGTTTTGATACTCGACGACATTCTGCAAATAGGTGCCCGAGCAACACGTGTAGGGGTTGTGCGAGTAGATCTTCATGCCCGCGCCGAGGTGATAGTTGGCGTAATAGAAGTGCTTGCCGTTTTCAACAATAGGCAGGGCTGCTCCGATGGCGTTGTAGAGCAGCCGCTCGATCCAATCGCCATAGCGCGACTCACCCGTGCACATCATCAAATATTTGGCCAGCTTGAAGGCCGCCCATGAGCAGCAGGAGGCTTCGCAGCTGTCCATCCTGAGTGCCAGCGACTCACCGAGGGCACCGTCGGCAAACACATATCGTTCCGCCGGCCCGTAACCGCCGGTTGCATAGCACTGCGAACTCTGGAGATAATCGTGAAAATTCTTCAGGATCCGGAGCAACCTGGGATCACCCTCGATCAGATAGGCCATTGCGGCACCGCTGAACGAGTTGCAGTGGCTATAGGCATGCACGCCCTGGGCATTGGTCGGGGCACTGGTTTCGGCGAATTTGTTCCAATAGGAGTCATAGCGCCAGACATCGCCAAACTCCTTGTACTTGGTCAGACCTGTGAGCTGGTAAGCACGGTAGAGGTTTTCACTGAGCGTGTACCATTCCAGCGGTATGCCCGAGTGCAGTTCCCAGGGTGTGTTGGCCGCATGGGCTCGGGCACGGTCCAGATTCTTGATTCCCCAATCGACAACCTTTTCCATCAGGAGCGGCGTGCCGTCGTGACCCGCGTACTGGTTCATGTCGCATAGCCCGCCCAGCAGTTTCTCCCACGTATAATGCTGTAATTCACACGGATCATGGCCCATGCGCGGGTTGCCGTCGGCGCCGATTGTTTTAGCCCA
>JAPLUJ010000206.1:2764-5644 GCA_026397695.1 Verrucomicrobiota bacterium
GCATCATTGTTAGCCCGCGAGGTGCGCGCCATCGCCTGCAGCCACTGTCCGAAAACAATTGAGGAATCCGGGCTGGCCCAGCCGCCCAGCGGTTGACCCGGCGCGCGCAGGCCCGCCGCGCGCCGGAACCCGCACAGGATGTCGTCATCGGAAACCGCGAGATAATAGTCGCGCGCCGACTGGAACTGGCGCTGCCAGTGGCTCGGGCCGAGTGAGACACCCCGGTAGTCGAAAGGCTGGAGCACCAACTTGCCCTTGGGTGTGATGCGCGGCGCGTTGCCTGCCGGGGAGCGCGGTTCGTCTGGATTGCCTTGAGCGCGGGGCGCAAGCGCAACGGATGCCGCAGCCGCCCCAAGGGTCCCCAAAAATTCACGTCTGTCCAGGATGTGATCCATTGCGGTCCCTCTGCCATCAGGCGGGTGCTCGAAGTCTGCAAGGTTCATCTGATCCATATCTGCCATGGCGGTCAGGATTTATCGAATAACCGAATCATCCAGGGTGGTTCCGGATAATTTAATCTGGTAGGCCCATTGCTCCTCAAGGTTGTCACCTGGTTTCGCCCTCCCTCTCATAACAACAGGCCAGTGCTCTGTGGGCGCACCGCTCACGACCAACCATAAGTATGCTGTATGGTCCGGCACATTGAATGTCGCCGTACCTGCCGCATCCTTACATGTCTCTCCGTAAACACGGCCGCCATCCTTTAACGAGGCGAGAAATCCATAACGCCAGCCTGCCTTGTCGGTTTTAACGGCATTATAACCCTCGGCGCCGACAAGACCCTTGAAATGCAAGACAACCCGGGTTCCTACAGCAGGAACCTTGAGCTTGATGCCATTGTAACCATAGTTCTGAGGGCAATGCGATGGCGGGATCCGGTACCAGCCGTCTCCGATATCATTAAGAATACAGTGGTGTTGGTTGGCATAGGGTTGGGCCACTCTCTCTATCCGTTTCATATCCCATGTGATGAATCTGCGTGACGCATCAAACATCTCGTCATTAAATTGTTCCTGGGTCAATGAGTTCAGTCGTTTATAGGTCATCACCGGATCCTCGTCAGGCAGGGTAGCCCGGCACAGGTCACCAAAAAACTCCTTCCCATGTTTATGCGACCAGTACTCCAATACATAGGGAGAATGATACATGTTGGTGGGATGCAAAAAAGCGTAGTGGGTCTGTTTCATGAAATCAACCAGGTGATAATTTTCAAACGTCATCCATTCCGGATAGACCTGCCAGAGCATATATTGCGCCGACATTTCATTAATGGCACCCCTGATTCCGCGCCCATGATTGTCGATCCGGGCCATGAACTGAAAGCTATGCCCCATCTCATGAGCCAGGACGCCGTAAGGTGTCCTGTTCACGCGTACCGCAGGTGTCCACAGCGCCGCGACTTTATCATCTATTCCGCCGCCAAATGCCGTTCCACCGTTGCCCCCGAACACGTAAACCAGCAACTTGTGTTTATCACTAATGGATTGCCCTTTCTGTACCAATTTCAGTTCATTGACGTAATAGTCAAAAAACCGTTCGCATTCCTTGAGCGCATAATTGACATCAAAACGCTTTTTCTCATTCGGGTTGGTCATGGGATCATCGCCATATTCCTTACTCCAGAAGATGGCAATGTTGTCACCCTGAACCATGTGTTTGAAACAAAATTCGCTTGTACTGTCGTTATAATCATTATGCTCCGGAACATTTGCGGCTTTTTCCGGTAGATACAGTTTCTTGGCAAGTGAATTTGCAGGCGGTGTTGATTCTTGTGCTGCCGCAGCCTGATTAGAGGGAATGGAGCAAACAGCCAGCATTGCCATGGCTAATAATTTCGGGTAAGCAGCAAATGTGTTCATTTCTCCGGTGGTATTAAACTTGTTATTGATCGGTGCTTGTCGGGGTGACAAGCGGGATGTCACACAAGCATCGGCGCATGTCAAGTCTTCCACATCCCACAGTCGTGGCCCGCGTCGGGGATGTGGGTGCTGCGGATGCGCATGCCCCCAAACTGCCACCCCCGTCCCGCAGGGCGGTGGCTGGCGCCAAGGAATTGGCTTTGCGGGTGCAGGTAGTTGCTAGATCTGGTGGCCGTCCCGCAGGGCGGGAAATAGAAGTGGATACTCATGTTGCGCGCGTGCTACCAGACGCCTTGGTCCACGAGTTGGCGGGTGGCGGCTTCTGCCCAGCCGCGGTTGGCGGCGGGGGAGGCCGGCGAGGGATGCAGGATGCGGCCGAGTTGCGCGGTGCTGCCGAGGGTCTCGGCCGCACGGCGCAGGCGTTCCTCCGCGAAACCGCCGACACCTATCAGAAATGACGGACGCATCAGGTCGATCACTTCCGTGAGGTGTTGCAGGCAGGCCTGCTCCACCGGTGCCATTTCCGCGGCGGGGAGCTGGTTGGGTGTTAGATTCGCGCCGCTCGCACTCATCCACACCAGCGGGCAGAAGTTGAGTACGAAGTGATCATGGAAGAAGGCGGTGGCGGTGCCGAAGCGTTGCGCGAAAAGCCCCCACAGGCGGCGGCCGCTCACTTCGGAGCGTTGGCAATGGAATCCCTCGACCGGGCGTTTGGCATGTTCGTTAGACGGCCTGCCGACCGGTTCCTCGATACCCATCCAATCGCGTACGGCGGTGACTTGGCCGAAGGGCACGCCGGTTTGCACCATGCCGAAGGGTCCCGGATTCATACCGAGAAACAACACGCGCTTGGTTCCCCTGCCGAAGTTTTCCAGATACCGCCGGTAAGGTTGCCACGCGTAGTCGAGCGGCCGGTAGACACAGCACACCGGGGCGGCGAATTCAAGATCCCGCAGCGCATCTGCTAGATTACGGGTCGAAGCGAACAACTCATTCATGGCGATTTCACATGCGGTGCGGA
>JAPLUJ010000367.1 GCA_026397695.1 Verrucomicrobiota bacterium
GCCATGTTGTTTTTGCTCCTGCTCGCCGAAGGTCTCGTCTGGGCATGGAGCAAGGGCCTCCTGAACTGGCGCGGACCCGCCAAACCGATATTCAAGATATATGGCGATTGATTCCCAACTGGCCGAGCTTCCAGAATGGGTGACATTCCTTGCTCCGTCAATCCGCCCTCACCATACTCAGTTCAACATTCAAAGCCACGAGCAACGTCGTGCGGCGCAGCGACGTCGTTGAGCTTCCACTGATGGTCGGGGTTGATGTTGTGAGGTTGATGCCGGTCGGCAGAGACGCCTTGTTAGCTCTTTCTTGCGGGATGCGGCACGGGCACGTAGGTGACGCCCGGCAAACCTTCGAGGTTTGCATCTTGAGTCAACAGTCTCGCCGACGTCTCAAGAGCGGTTGCATAAATGATTCCGTCCGCAAGCGACAGGCGATGTCGATGGCTCACTTCAGCCGCAACCACTGCAAGCCGCTCATCAAGAGGGATGATCTTGCCCTGCCTCATCAGCGTGGCGACGGTGAGAGCGTCGGTCTGGCTCGATTCTCGGAGGACCCAGCGATAGACCTCAGTGATCGAAATTGCGGGCACGACGAGATCCGCGGCATTCGCGATCGCCTTCTCGAACCGGTCAGCATTCGAGCCTCCAACGAAGAACTCAATCCATCCAGAAGAATCCACTACGGTAGGCATCGGTCGTTCCCTCGTTGGAATGTATTCTTACGTCCCTTCAGAAAACCTTTGAGGGATCTTGCCGAGCGGACGGGCATTAGTTCGATCCGGCCCTCAAGCTGGATTACCTCAACTTTGTCGCCTGGTGTCATGACAAGCCTCTCTCGCACAGCCTTTGGGATGACAATCTGATATTTAGGTGAAACGGTTACAGTGGCCATATCGATGCAACCACCGTTGCACGGAATCTGGATCGATGCAAGAAAAAAACTTCGACGGGGAATTCTTCGACTTTCTTCACCGACAATCCGTTAACGGCCGGGATGAATGCGGTGGGCAGGATTCCCGCGCTCCGTGACGGCGACGCCACTCTTCTTCCGGTCTGGACTCTGGACACTGATCTCTGATCTCTGATCTCTGGACTCTGGACTCTGGACTCTGGACTCTGGACTCTGGACTCTGGTCTCTGGCGTCTTATCCTCACACCAGTGATCGTTTGGCGAGTTCGAGGTATTTTTTTGCTTTTGCGCATTGAACCCATCTTTCTGCTTCCGTTTGGCGCGGGATTTCTCAAGGATTCGCCCGGAGGGGTTCTGGACATCATGCGCTGCCGGTTCCTGCCAGGGGGAAAATCATCCTCAGGCTGGAGCAGGGCGGACCAAGCTGGCGAATCCCTGCCAAACCGAAATTCAAGATTTATGGGGATTGATTTCAACCTTGTTGCGGACCTGAAGTCCCATGGCGTGCATGTCACGTCGTTCGAGAGCCTTGTCAATTGGGGCCGTGCGAGTTCGTTGTGGCCGCTACAGTTCGGTCTTGCCTGTTGCGCGATTGAGATGATTGCCGCCACCATGGCCCGCTACGACATGGCGCGCTTCGGTGCCGAGGTGTTCCGGCCGTCGCCGCGGCAGGCGGACCTGATGATCGTGGCCGGCACGGTGACCAAGAAGATGGCCCCGCAGGTGGTGCGCCTTTACAACCAGATGGCCGAGCCGAAATACGTAATCGCCATGGGTGCCTGCGCGATCTCCGGCGGTCCCTTCAAGGATGGTTACAACGTGCTCAAGGGAATCGACCGTTTCATTCCGGTGGATGTGGTGATACCAGGCTGCCCGCCGCGTCCCGAGGCGTTGTTGGATGGCCTGCTGACATTGCGGGCCATAATCGCCCGGGAAAAACTGTTAGGGAAACACCGCGCCCGCCACGCCGATCCTAACGGGACGGCGGCGTTTCCGGTGCCGGAATTCGGCGCGCACGACCTCGAACCCACCGCCAACCGCGAAATCTGGAACCCGCCCGCCATCGTCCGCGAATCAGAAGGAGGAACGCAAGCATGAGCGTGGCAACTGTAACCCTCCATGAACGTTTGCGTGCGGCGCTGCCCAACGCCGGAATCTCCCTGCGCACCAACCCCGGCCCGTCCGGCCAACATTCGCTGCTCGTGGATGCCGCGGATCTCCCCGACGTCTGCCGATTCCTGCGCGACACGCCGGATCTAACATTTGATTTCCTGTCCAACGTCAGCGGCGTGGATTGGCCGGATCCCGCCAAGGCCGATGCCGTGGCCGCACCCGCCGCAGGGGAGGGGAGTGCGCCGCCCACCGGTGGCTTCCTCGAGGTGATCTATCACCTCTATTCGACCCGCCGCCGGATCGGACCGCTGGTGCTGCGCGCCCGCACCATTGACCGCGCGACCCGCGTGCAAATCCCCTCGGTGGTTGCCGTGTTCCGCAGCGCCGAGTTCCAGGAACGCGAAATCTTCGATCTCTATGGCGTCGAGTTCACCGGCCATCCCGACCTGCGCCGCATCCTGATGTGGGACGAGTTCGTGGATCATCCGATGCGCAAGGATTACGTTGCGCCGGATGACTACGAATACGAGCCCACACCGCACGCTGCGGTCCTGGAAAAAGCCCAACGGCACTACGTCCAACCATGATTTCCGATCCGGCAACATCCCTAACATCCGCAGTCCTCGCACCCGGCGCGGACGATGACCAGTTGCTGCATGTTTCGTTAGGGCCGCAGCACCCGTCCACCCACGGCGTGTTCCGCATGAATGTGGTCCTTGACGGCGAAACCGTGGTGCGCCTCAAGCCGGTGTTCGGCTATCTCCACCGCAACCACGAGAAAATCGCCGAGGGCACGTCCTATCTGGCATCAATGCCCTACACCGACCGCCTCGATTACATCTGCCCGCTGTCCAACAACTGGGCCTACGCCCAGGCCGTGGAAAAACTCGCGGGCATCGAGGTGCCGGAACGCGCCGAATTCATCCGCGTGATCCTCGGCGAACTCACCCGCCTCATCAACCATAGCGCCTTCGCCGGATTCATCCTCGGTGACATGGGCGCGTGGGGGTCCGCCCTGATGTATGCCTTCCGCGAACGGGAAAAAATCCTCGACATCTTCGAAGAACTCACCGGCGCGCGCATGATGGCCAATTTCATGCGCTTCGGCGGCTGCCGCAACGACCTGCCAGAAGGCTGGTCCGCCAAAGTCAGCAGGCTGGTCGATGACTACGGCCCGTTCCTCGATGAAATGGAGAAATTCCTCGTCGGCAACGAGATTCTGTTATCCCGCACCCTGAACGTCGGCTCGCTGCCCAGGGAAGTGCTCATCAACGGCGGCATCACCGGCCCGATGCTGCGTGCAGCGGGGGTGCCGTATGACATCCGCAAGGTGGACCCCTATGGCATCTATGAACGCTTCGATTTCCGCATTCCGTTAGGTGCCACGGGCGATTGTTATGACCGCATCATGATCCGCTTTCTGGAAATGCGCGAGTCGTTGAAAATCCTGCGCCAGGCGCTTGACCACCTGCCGGATGGACCGATCATCCATCCCAAGGCGAAGATCCGCAACTTCATCGAGGGCCCCAAAGGCGAACTCGGTTTCCATTTGATCAGCGACGGCACCACCCGTCCCTACCGCTACCGGATCCGCCCGCCGAGTTTCATTAATCTAACACTCATTGAAGACATGTGTCTCGGCCTCGATCTCGCGGACGTGGTCATCATCCTTGGCAGCATCGACATCGTGCTAGGGGAGGTGGACCGATGAATACGCAATCATCCTCCACCACCAAGCCTCCCCCGCCACCTGCCAAGTGGTCCGTGCCGGGTATAGGGTTGCTCAAGGGCATGGTCGTGACGGCCAAGAACATGATCCAAAGCTATTACCGCAAGGAGCGCATGACCACCGTGCAGTATCCCGAGGAACGCGTCCCGATCAGCCCGAATTTCCGCAATTTCCCGTTTCTTTGTTATGATGGTGAGGATCCCAAGGCAGGCTTGCGCTGCACCGCTTGCACGATCTGCGAGACGGAATGCCCGCCGCAGTGCATCTATATCGTGATCGAGCGCGATGAGAACGGCAAATCACTCAAGCGTCCCAAGGTGTTTGATATCGATGTCTCGGTTTGCATGAACTGCGGCATTTGCGCGGAGGTTTGTCCGTTCGATTCGATCTACATGGACGGTGAGTATGAATTGAGCACACAGGATCGCTTCAATGGACTCTTGTTCCATCTTGACCGCCTGTCGAAACCTGCGGACTATCACCTGAAACTCCGTCCCGTGGAGGCCGGCGAGGTTGCCGTCCGGCGCAAGGCGGAGGTGGACAAGAAGCGTGCCGTCCAAGCCGCCAAGGAAGCCAAGGCGCAAACGGATAAGGATAAGGCAACACCAGAACCGATAACGAAAGGAGAGCCCGCATGAGTTTGTTAGATATGTCAAGCGGCGGCCCTTCGCTCTGGGTGCCCGAGTGGCTGCCCCGCCTGCCCCAGCGTCTGGTGGAAATGCTCTTGCAGTATTTCGGAGCGCCGGAATGGCTGGTGACGACCGCCGGCTGGATCACCGCCGCCGCCACCGTGGTCGGGGTGTTTCTCGGTGGCTTTGCGCTGCTTTCGTTGGTCGAACGCAAAACCCTGGCGCGCGTGCAAAACCGCCTCGGCCCGAACCGCGCGGGGTGGTTCGGTATCCTGCAACCAGTCGCGGACGGAATCAAGATGCTGACCAAGGAGGACATCGTGCCCGCCAAGGCCGAGCGGTTGTTGCATCTGGCGGCTCCCATCCTGATCGTGTTGCCGTCGATCCTCGCGCTGGGCGTGATTCCCTACGGCCGCGAGTGGGTGCCTGTCAGGCTGGAACTCGGGTTGTTGTTTTTCTTCGCGGTGGGCACCCTGACCGAGATGGCGGTGTTCATGGCCGGCTGGGCGAGCGGCTCGAAGTTTCCGATGTTGGGCGCGATGCGGGCGATCTCGCAGATGGTGAGTTATGAGTTGCCGCTGATCCTCTCGGCGCTGGGCGTGATCATGGTCACGGGCAGTTTGTCGTTGCCGGATATTGTAATCAAACAAGGCGGGTTCCATCTGGGATTCATTCCCGCATGGAATGTCTTCACGCCGTGGGGACTCTCCGCGACCCTCGTGTTTTTCATCGCCAGCATCGCCGAAGCCAACCGCTGCCCGTTCGATCTGCCGGAAGGCGAGTCGGAAATCGTCGCCGGCCACATGACGGAGTACTCGGGATTCAAATACGCGTTGTTTTTCATGGGTGAATACCTCGGGCTGTTCGCCGTCTCCGGATTGTTCATCACGCTCTTCCTTGGCGGCTGGCAGGCCCCGCTGCCGGGACTCACAGGCATTCCAACGTGGCTCTGGTTCTTCGCCAAACTGGTGGCGGTTATTTTTTCCCACCTGTGGATCCGCGGTACTTTCCCGCGGGTTCGCATTGACCAATTGATGCGCTTCGCCTGGCTGTGCCTGGTCCCGATGGCGCTGCTCACCATTCCCGCCGCGGGCATCTGGGTGCTCACCGGCGGCGGACTGATAGGCTGGCTGGTCATCATTCCGCTGTTGCTCATTCCATGGGTTATCCTCACCACCGTTTTCAACCACCGCCTGGCACCGCAGACAAGGAATTATACTTTCGCGGATTCATAGGACATGATGAAGACAAGGGACATAAGGGACCAATAGACTAACACACACCTCCATGACGCCACTTTTGATACTTTCA
>JAPLUJ010000288.1 GCA_026397695.1 Verrucomicrobiota bacterium
CAATAGGATTGGTTTCATAACGACGCGAGCCTAACGACCCCCTCCCCCGGGTGTCAACGGTTTTTTTTCATTAATTTTAATTTATTTTTCAGGCATGTGAAATTTCTTAATGCATTGGATTTGAGTGAGTTAGGTTGTAGTCAATATGAGAGTTGCGTATTTTCCGGGTTTTTTGCAGGGTTTGAACGTGGTTTTTGAAGGGCAAATTCCGTGGTTGGCGAAAGCGTCGCAAGGGGAGCGATGGTTGGTGGGGGTATCTGGCGGGGCGGATTCGGTTGCGCTGCTGCATTTGCTGGTGGAAGGGGGATTCCGGAACCTTGTGGTCTGTCATTTGAATCACCGATTGCGGGGGCGGGCCGCGACGGAGGACGCGCGATTTGTCGGGCGTCTGGCCGGGAAACTCGGGTTGCCGTGCGAGATCGGGCGGGAGGATGTGCGGGAGCGGATGCGCACCAGTGGGGAATCGATGGAGACCGCCGCGAGGCATGCGCGGCATGATTTTTTCGCCGGGTGCGCGGTCAAGCACCGGTGCCGGCGGGTTTTATTAGGGCATCAAGCCGATGACCAGGCCGAGACGGTGTTGTGGAATTTGTTGCGGGGATCGCACGGGCTCAAGGGGATGCGGGAAGAGCAGCGCATCGTGGCGGGGGTAGGTGTCGAACTGCGTCTGGTGCGGCCATTGCTCGGGGTGCGTCATGCCGACTTGGTGGATTGGTTGCGGGCGCGCGGTCACCGCTGGCGGGAGGATGCCAGCAACCGGGAACCGGTGGGCGTTGGTTCGCGGGGCGGCCGATGCGGCGGAGCGCGAAGACCTCGAAAACGACGCCTTGGAGCGGGCGCGGGTCATGGATCCGCAAGGGCGCCTGCATCTGCCGGCATTGCGCAAGTTGCCGCTGGACTTGCAGCGTGCGGCGCTGCGGAAATTTTTGCTGGACCACGGGATTCCATCGCTCGATCGTGCGTTGTTAGAGCGGGCGGTTGGATTGTTAGACATCTCGCAGCCCGCGGTGGTGAATCTTCCGGGAGGCGGGAAGCTGCGGCGGCGTGAGGGGAGATTATGGATCGAATGTTAGGGGATTTCACAGTCCCCCGTCCAGATGCATTCGAAATCATTGGGTGGTTTTTCGGCTTGGCGGATGAGTCCGTTAGCGGTGAGAGCGAGCCACGGATGGATCCGTCCACCGAGGCATTCGATGGTTTGGAGGGTCCAGACATTGCAAACCCGCGGGATGAAAAACGGGTGTCTGGATTGCAACTGGATGCCGTGTCCCCAGCTTGACGCGCAAACCACCACGGGCCGGCCATCGGGTCCGCGGGTGCTGCACTGGTTGAGGAAGGAGGCGAGTGCCGGGCCGCGGGTGCGTGAGACGAGTTTGCGCCAAATCCGCTGGTGCGGGCAGACTTCCGCGACGTTGCACTCGATGGGGATGACCTCCATGACGGCTTGGGTGGGCGTGAAGAGCACGCGGAACATTTTCCATGGGCTGTTGACGCCTTCTGGCGAATAGGCGTTGCGGTTGCCCCAGCTCATCGTGACGTATTGCGGGTTGCCGAAGCCCGGCGGCGGCACGAACCCGGATTCTAACAACCAGTCGTAGGGAAAAACCATGCCGGTGTGCCAAGTGTCGGCGATCAGCCAGACGAGCACATCGGGATCCTGCGGTGTTCTAACATGCTTGGCTTCCTGGCGTACTTCCAAGCGCTGGCACGGCTGGGTATGGACGGGCAGGCGGAGGCTGCAGGACGCCAACAAGGTCATGGCCAACCCCCAGGTGGCAAGGTGAGCGGGGATGGACAAGCGGGTCATCAGGCGGGCAGGAACGAACAGATATATTCGCAGATGCCAGCGTTCACGGTGATGGTGAAGCCGCTGTTGGCGGCGACCGTAAAGGCCGATCCGGCGGCGATGTCCAGCACCTCCGACGTGCCATCCAGCACGACCTGGCAGGTGCCGGCAATGATTTCCATGAGTTCCGGCGCGGCGGTGCCGAAGTGGTAGTTGCCAGGGTAGATCAGACCGAGGGTTTTTTTCGTGCCATCGGGGAAATGCACGCTGTGGGAAACGACCCGGCCGTCGAAATAAATGTTAGCTTTGGCATCGACAGTGACGTTGGAGAAGGAGGACATGATGGTGGATGATGGTGGATGTGTTGGATGATGGAATGCGGGAGCGGGGGTGATTGTTAGTTCGTTAGATCGGCGGTGCGCCATTCCTCCCAGCCGCCGGGAAAGATTCTGGCCGGGTAGCCGGAATTCGCGAGATGGATGGCGACGGTAAAACGGGGCGCGGGCGTCATAGATCAACGCCTTGCCGGATTGCTGGAGGGCGAAAAAATCACCGAGGGAAATCGCGGAAACCACGCCGCGTTCGTTGCCCGGGAGCGGTTTGATAGACGGGGTTCGGGTGGCGGGGGGGGGCGGAGCATGCGGCTGGGAATTGCCACGTGTCACCGGTGGTGCTTGGGTCGGCCCGGAGCAGGACGCGATGATGAGTGCCATCGCCGGTCCGGTGAAGTTGATCCATGGGTGGTGGTTCATGTGACGCAGTGGAGTTATGCTTCAGTCAGGGCGGTTTCGATGACGGGCCTTGATCACCGTGAACTCCGCGCAGTAGGGGCACTGGAATCTGCTTCTCAGCAAAATCGTCAGAGCCACCCGCAAGCGGTGGCTGCCAAGAAAGGCCCGGGCATGCCGGTGTGTCACGCATTGTTTTCTGGCAAGCACCGGCGTCATGCAAAGCGGGCAACCGGTGCGGGTGGCGATGAGCCACTGGAGGAAGGCGTTGAGTCCCGTCAGGCCCACCAAGGTGCCGCCGGTCAAGGCGAGCGGGTGGTTGCCGGTGATAAGGGCTAACAGCAATACCGCGCCGGCGACCGGAGCCAGCACGCACTTGGTGCACAACAGGAGTGCGGCGAACCGGAAGCGGTGGACTGTGGATGTTGATTTAAGCCGGTGCATCGAGGAATGAAGACGCAGTTAGCAGACCGGGGGATGGATGGTGCGAGCGAGCAGGGATCGCCCGGATTTCTATAACTCGTCCTCGTCGATGTTGTGGGTGAGGATGAACTGGAGGTCTTCCATGCCGAGGTTGGATGCGAAGCCTTCGTCGCCCAGCACGTTGGTGACGAGTTGGGTCTTCTGATGTTGGAGAATACGGATTTTTTCCTCGCCCGTGTCGCGGGTGAGCAAGCGATAGGCGATGACCTTGTTTTTCTGGCCGATGCGGTGGGTGCGGTCGATGGCTTGGTTTTCCACCGCCGGGTTCCACCACGGATCGTAGAGGATGACATAGGATGCCGAGGTGAGGTTCAGCCCCGAGCCGCCAGCCTTGAGGGACAACATGAAGACCGCAGCGGACTTGGTGGTTTGGAAGCGTTCGATCTCGCCTTTGCGGTCCTTGGTCTGGCCGGTGAGGTAGTTATACGGACGGCTTTCCAGCTCGAGGCGCGCCTTGATCAGATCGAGCATGGTGACGAACTGTGAGAAAACGAGCACCTTGTGGCCTTCCTCGTGGAGTTGATCCAACAGATAGAACAGGGATTCCATTTTGGCGGACTCATCCTTGAGATACTTCGGATCGATTAGTCCCGGATGGCAACAGATCTGCCGCAGGCGCATCAGTCCCTGGAGGATGGCGAACGAGTTTTTCTTCACCTCCTCATCGGAATCGAGTCCTAACAGGGCTTTCTGGATGCGTTTGAGTTCGGCCTTGTAGAGGTCAAGTTGGACACCTTCCATTTTCGAGAAAACCTCTTCTTCGGTGCGCGGTGGAAGATCTTGGGCGACCTGCAGCTTGGTGCGGCGAATCAGGAACGGCCGCAAGCGCGAGGCGAGCCGGCTCTGGCTGAGCGGATCCTTGCGTTTGTCGAAGCGCTTCTTGAAATAGGCGCGGGAGCCGAGCACGCCGGGCATGGCGAATGCCATCAGCGACCACATATCCAGCAGGCGGTTTTCGATGGGCGTGCCGGTGAGCACCAGGCGGTTCTGGCTATCAAGTTCGCGGGCGCATTTCGCGGCCTTGGAGTCCGGGTTCTTGATTTGCTGGCCTTCGTCGAGGATGGTGGTGAGCCATTTGATGCCGTTGAGTTCGTCGCCGCAGACGCGGAGTTGGGCGTAGTTGAGGACCAGGATGTCGACTTGGTTCTGGATGTGATCGACATCGATGTCGCTGCGGTTCTTGAGGATTTTGAGATACAGATGGGGGGTGAACTTCTGGGCTTCGCTGGCCCACACGTCCAGCACCGACTTCGGGCAGACCACGAGCGCCGGTTTTTTCGGGAGATTCAATTTCCTGTGTTCTTCGAAGAGCCACAACAGATAGGTGAGGGCCTGGATGGTTTTGCCGAGGCCCATGTCGTCGGCCAGGATGCCGCCGAAATTGTTGACCGCGAGGTAGGCGAGAAACTTGAAACCATCCACCTGATACGGGCGGAGGGTTGCGTTGAGGGCTTCGGGCACGTCC
>JAPLUJ010000170.1:0-5778 GCA_026397695.1 Verrucomicrobiota bacterium
GATATCAAGGAAACCATCGCCCCCCCCAAGAAGGCACTCATCGTGGATAATGAATCCCTCAATGCCACCAAACCAGTTGGCGATGGTGATTCCACCAAGATGCCTGCCAGCGATGGTCCGCTGAAAGCCATTCCGGTCGAGTCCCTCGACTCCGACCGTGAGCCCGCGCCCAAGGAGCAAGCCGAGGCAGCCCGTCCCATGCGCGCCCGTCCCGTCGTCGAAGAAGATGTGATGGAGGAAAACGTCGAGCAACCTTGAGAAGCGAAGTTAACGAAGCTGTTCGATGGCATCGCGGAGGTCGGCGGAAGTAATGCCCTCGGACACCATGGCCGTGCCGGGTGCGCCGAGTACCACAAATCGAATGGCTCCCGCAGCAAACTTTTTGTCCCGCCCAAGTTTTTCCATGACGCTCGCGGTGGTGATGGTGTCCGGCAGCACCAGCGGCAGGTGGAATTTTTCTAACAATCCAAGGATTTTTGCGGAGGCATGCGGCGCGAGGCCCGCGTGCCGTTCTGATAGAAACAGGGCGGCCCGCATGCCGAGTGAGATCGCTTCGCCGTGGAGCATCGCGCCGTAGGGCACAGCCGCTTCGATGCCATGGCCGATGGTATGGCCGAAGTTGAGCAGGGCGCGCACGCCGCGGGTTTCGTGTTCGTCGGCTTCCACCACGCGGGCCTTGATGGCGATGTTGCGGGCGATCAGATCCGCCGGCACGTCGCGGGCTGCGGGATCGAGCGCGGCGAGATCATCGAGCATCGCGGCATCCCGGATGGCGGCGTGTTTGATCGCCTCCGCGAAGCCCTCGTGAAACTCGCGGTCCGGCAGGGTGCGCAGCGTCTCCGGATCCACCAACACCAAGCGCGGTTGGTGAAACGCCCCTAACAGGTTTTTGCCTTCGGTTACGTTCACGCCGGTTTTGCCGCCGACCGACGAATCGACCTGCGCGACGATGGTGGTGGGAATCTGCACCAACGGCAGTCCCCGATAGAAGATCGCCGCCACAAATCCGGCGAGATCGCCCACGACTCCGCCGCCGAGCGCGACCACCCCGGATTTCCGGTCGTGTCCGGCGCGGATCATATCGCGGCAGAGAGATTCGGCCTGGCTCATCGTTTTCGAGGCCTCGCCCGCAGGCACCGTGTGCAGCGTCGCTTGGAAGCCCGCAGCTGCGAGCGATTCGACCAGCGTCCCGGCATGCAGGCGGGCGACCGTTGCATCGCTGATGACCGCCACGCGACGGCCCGCAAACCCTGATTTCGCAATGACATCCCCGGCTTGACCGAGGGTGCCGGCTTCAACAATAACGTCATACGAGCGCGCGGCGAGATCAACATGAACAGTGGGCATGCCCGATAGATGGAAAAATCCACGGCATTTGTCCATTCCGGATCATCCCGGATCATCCGGATTCTGCTCGCCTCTTTTTTTTCCACCGACAACCGACACACATCGCCATCTGCATGTGGCTCGGGCATGCTGCCCCAGACCGTGCCGCGGGCATGCTGCCCGCAGCCAAGGATGGAACCACACCGCTGATTCTTGCGGCGAGGTAGGCGAGGGGACTTATCGGATCAGTTGCGGATGTTCCAGGTTGAACGGCTGGTAAACATGGTTGGCTGCCGACAGCCGTCTGGTCGGGGTAGCCATGCCAGTTGAGGACCTCGAGGCACTGATTGAAACCCTCGACGTGTTGGCCGAGGCCGTAGCCATGAAGGCCGTCCAATCCGCCCGCAAAGGCGTGACCAAATACCGCCTGCTAGATCTCGGCGATGAAAATTTCGGCATCTGATCAAGTCGCATCCTGGCTTTGCGGGCTGTCTCCGCAAAGCAAACACCGAGTGCGGCTCGACCTTCGCGGATTGACCAAGGCCCGCGGCGACATCCAAGGCTTGCAAGGACCCCTAGAAGGGTTCAATCGATAATTTATCTGACAATTAGACTATGACAATTAAACAACAGCCTGCCATCTCTGCCCATCAGCGTTCCCAGCTTTTCAGCTGCCCCCGCCATCAATATCCGCCCCTAACCTCGTCTTTACTGTTTCCATCGGGCGCATTGTCAGGCATTCTGGTTGCCGATGCGCCGCACCGGATTTGTCCACACCAACCACCAGTCACTGGCAATCTGGAAATCGGATTTTGCGGTTGAATTCCGGGTGGCCGGAGCGGTGCATGCGTCATTCCACCGCCAGCGTTTTCTAACGGGACTGGCGTGGGACATGATTGCCGCAGGTGCCCTGCTGGGCACGAACGACCCGCCGCGGTCGGTGCTGATGCTTGGCCTCGCCGGAGGTACCGCGTTCCGGGTGCTGCGCCACCTGTTGCCGGATTGCCGGCTCACGGCGATTGATATCGACCCGGAAATCGTCGGCCTTGCACGCGAGCACATGGAGCTCGATGCGCTTGGTATCGAGGTCATCATCGGCGATGCCTACGCGTGGCTGGAGCACAACCAGCGAACGTTCGATGTGGTCATTGATGATATCTATCTGGCGGGCATGACCGACGTGTTCCGACCCCGGGCGTGGGATGCAGTATTGTTAGATAATCTGCGGCGCGCGGTGGCCCCTGACGGCGTGTTGGTGGTAAATCTGGTCACTGGCGCGGGCCACCGCACGATGCAATCGCTGACCCGCCGGGTGCTGCGTGGTGCGTTTCCCGTGGTGCGGTGTCTCAAGTCCGCCGAGGCGATGAACGAGGTGCTGGTGGCGGGCGCGTGCGTGGCGTCGCGTGGCCGGCTGGATACTTATGCCGGCGCGTTCTCCAATTGGCGCGACCGGATGTATTGGGACCGTCTTGAAGTACGGCGGATTTCCTGATAGCAACCACTCATCATACCCATGCAGATCCAGGAACTTTACGCGACGCGTGTCTATCCGGCGATGAGTCATCCGCTTTCGGACCCGGCCGTGAGCGTGGTGGCCGCCATGTTAGGCGGGCTGGCTGCGCGTCATCCGGCGGACGCGAGGATGCTCGAAATCGGCTGTTGTTCGGGGCTCAACCTGATTCCGCTCGCCCTGCGCTGGCCGGAGAGCCGGTTTGTCGGGATCGATCTATCAGATCAGGCGATCACCACCGCGCGGGAACTTGCGGGCGCGGCGGGGGTATCTAACATCGAGTTCCACACTGCCGACTTGCGGGACTTCGAACCGGGCGGGGGCGGTTTTGATTGCATCATCGCCCATGGGTTTCTGTCGTGGGTGCCGGCTGACGTGCAGGCCGCCTTGTTCGCCTTTTGCCGCCGTAATCTAACACCTGAGGGCATCGCCACCATCAGCTTCAATCTTGAATGCGGGTGGCGGCCGCGGTTTCCGGTGATCGCAAAAGTCCGGGCGATTCAACAAGCCGGGGCGGCGGATGAAATGTCCGCGCTGGCGATTCTGCGTTCGGTCACCGCGGCGGACTCGCCGGAGTTGGAGATCATCGACGACATGCTGGCCAAAGGGCCGGCGATACTCCCCTTCGATGATTTCGGCCCGATCAATGACCCGTGGTCGCTGGATCGTTTCGTGCAGACCACCGTCGCCGCAGGTCTGCGCTGGTTGGGCGAATCCCATCCCGGCCTCACCCTGTCCGCCCACCTCGATCCGCACCTGGTGGCGGATCTTCTGCGCCGTCATGCCGCCGACCCCGTCGCATTCATGAACGCGGTAGATGCCGCTGCCGGGAGAACGTTCCGCTCCGCCGTAGTGTGCCGCAACGATGCCCCGGTTGAGGCTCGCGGCGCATCGGCACCGATGTTGCATTTGTCCGTTAGAGCGGGCCCGCGACCTGAGGATCCTCGGGATCTGTCGTTGTTGCAAGCGATTGCCTCGTTCGCGCCGTCCTGTATTCCGTTAGATGAGGTGGTGGCGGCGCTGCCCGGGTGTGACCGGCGGGATGTGGCGCGCCGGGTTGTCGAAGGGATTCAGGATGGCTGGATATTGCCGCGGATTGAGCCGGTGCGATTTGACGTGGAGCCGCCGCCACGGCCAGCGCTCGACCCCTTCCGGTTAGAGTGTGCGCGGCGGCGCTTGCCGATGGTGGATATTTGGCACCAGCCGTGTTCGTTTCCGACCGGGCATTATGCGGTGCTGGCGGCGATGGATAGATCGCGCGACCTGTGCGGGCTGGCCGAGTTTTCAAAATGCCACTGTCCGGAACTGGCGTTTGAGCCGTGGCTCCGGCATCTCGCAGGACGCGGGCTGTTTACCTGATGGCAATGTTTTTATTGCCAGATGGTCGAATGGCGCGGACCGGAAGACGGTGTCGGCTGGACATTTTCCGGCAGGCAATGTTCGGTCGGTTTCATGGTAATGGGATCGAGCGGGGTCGAGGTGCGGCAGGAACTGGCGGCAAGGACGAGTCCCAGGACGGGGATGAGTAACAGGGATTTCATGAGGTGGAGCGGGTGTGGCTGACAGTTCACCACAGCGACCGCGAAAAATCCAGCATTCTCTTTTGCAGGGAGAATTTACCTGCGACCGGTGATTTTTTGCGGAAAAATCCGGTGGCTTGGGGAGGTTCCCGCACGGGTCATGAAATTGGCACAGCATTTCGCTTGCCACGGTATGGGGCAGGCCCCACAAAAGCGCGCGCTCATCCGGGAGCGGAGGGCGCAGTCCGCCGCTCCCTCCGGTAGGGCGACCTAATCCTTATTCGCGAGCTCACATGGACAGCATCTCATCCCGTATTGCCAAGGTTTCCCCATCCCTCACACTGGCCGTCACCGCACAGGCCAAAGCGATGCTCGCCCGAGGCGAGGAAGTGTACGCCCTCGCTGGTGGCGAACCCGAAGTGGACACTCCGGAGTTCATCAAGGAGGCCGCCATTCAGGCACTTCGTGACGGCCGGACGAAATACACGCCCGCCGGTGGGATTCCGGAACTGCGGGAGGCCCTTGCCGCCAAGTTTCTCACTGACAACCACCTCACCTATGCCGCCCAGCAAATCTGCGTGACCGGCGGTGCGAAGATGGCCTGCTTCAATGCCATCCTTGCCGTGATTGAAGACGGCGACGAGGTGATCATACCATCGCCGTATTGGGTCTCTTATCCGGAAATGGTGCGCCTCGCCGGTGGTGTGCCGGTGATCGTGGATACCAAGGAATCCGCCGGTTGGAAAATGACCCCCGATCAATTCGAGGAAGCCATGACTCCGGCCACCAAGATGGTCATCCTCAACTCACCCGGCAATCCTACCGGTGCCGTTTATACCGCGGACGAACTGCGTGCTTTGGGCGACATCGCGCTGGAAGAGGAAATCATCATCCTGTCGGATGAAATCTACGAAAAACTCGTGTATGGCGAGTCCAAGCATGTCTCCATCGCCGCCCTCAGCGAGGCGCTTTACAACCTCACCATCACCATCAACGGGTTTTCCAAAGCGTATTCCATGACCGGGTGGCGCCTGGGCTACACGGCGGCTCCAAAGCCGATGGCCGAGGCGATCGAGAAGATCCAGAACCACACGATTTCCAATGCCAACACCTTCTCCCAATACGGCGCGCTCGCCGCGTTGCAGAGCGACCAGTCGTTCGTCGAGGACCTCCGATGCGAATATGATGTGAAGCGCCAATTTGTGTTGGCCCGCCTCAAGGCGCTCCAAAATATCCGTGTGGTCGAACCGATGGGCGCGTTTTACTTCTTCGTTTACACCGGCAACACCGGCCTGAAATCGCTCAACCTCTGTGACAAATTGTTATCCCGCTACAAGGTGGCGGCGGTGCCGGGCATCGCGTTCGGCTTCGACGAGGGCATCCGTCTCAGCTACTGCACCACGCTTGACGTCCTCAACGAGG
>JAPLUJ010000170.1:5839-9277 GCA_026397695.1 Verrucomicrobiota bacterium
ACTTTCCTCGCGGGAAGTGGCGGTGGCCGCAGAACTTCTGCTCGATCCCGCCGCCACCGAGGCAAAAAAGGAACGCCTGCTGGAAGCGTTGTCGAAAAAGGGCGAAACCCCCGCGGAAATCGCCGGTTTCGCCGAAGCTTTTCTCAACCATGCGGTGGACCCTCATCTCGGCTTGCTCGATTTGGATGGCCCGACGTTGGATGTCTGCGGCACCGGCGGCGACCAATTGGATCTCTTCAATGTCTCGACCACCGCGATGTTCATCGCCGCCGCCGCCGGAGCCGTGGTGGTCAAACACGGCAACCGCGGCATCACCTCGCAAAGCGGCGGCGCGGATGTGCTCGAAGCACTGGGCATCCGTATCGATCTGCCGGTGGACGGCTTGCGGCGTTGCCTCGAGAAAGCCGGTGTTGGGTTCATGTTCGCGCCGCTCTATCATCCGGCGTTCAAGGCGGTCGCCGGCGTGCGCAAATCCCTCGCCGCACGCGGTGTGAGAACCCTCTTCAACCTGATAGGACCCTTGCTCAATCCCGCCAAACCGCAATGCCAACTCGTCGGCGTGCCTGCCCGCGACCTCTGCCCGACCTTCGCCGAAATCCTCCAACGCCTCGGACGCGACAGCGCATGGGTCGTGTATGGTACGACCGGCGACGGCCGCTCGGTGGACGAGGTCAGCCTGATGGGCTCCACCCGCATCTGCAAATCCGGGCTCTATCAGGACATCGCGGATGAGGAAGTCCGCCCGCGCGACTTCGACCTCAAACACGCCGAGGTCGCAGATCTGCGCGGCGGCGACGCGCAAACCAACGCCGCCATCCTTGAAGCGATTCTATCAGGCCGTGACACCGGCCCGAAACGCGACATGGTCCTGATGAATGCCGGTGCCGCACTCGCCTGCGCCGGCCTGGCCGACCACATGGGCGACGGCATCGACATCTCCCGCGAAATGATCACCAGCGGTGCTGCGATGGAACGGCTCCGCCTGTTGCGCAAGGCCGCACGGTGAGCATGGAGACCCGATGCCAGAACGCGAATGCTAGGAAATTGCTTTTGGGGTGAAGGCCGTTGGAGAAGCCGGTGGCCGGACCGGAGGGCGGGGAAATGGGGGTTGGTTGGGTCATCTATTTGTTTAGGTATCTTCTCAGAAGCAATATCAACGGTCTGTTGATTATATGGACTAATCGGAGGTCCACTTATCTCAACATTACGCATATCTCCATTTAATAAATTATATAGAAAATTATTATTAATATTCATTTATAAAACCCTCGGATATTGCCGTAAATAACCACTAGTTGGAGAACTATCAATTACCGTCCAAGAAGATGGTCTACCATATTAATGCTAGGAAATTGCTTTTGGGGTGAAGGCCGTTGGAGAAGCCGGTGGCCGGACCGGAGGGCGGGGAAATGGGGGTTGGTTGGGTCATCTATTTGTTTAGGTATCTTCTCAGAAGCAATGGGGGTTTTGAAACACGCAACCATGCAACAAGAATAGGTGCCAGACAATAGACAAGGAGCAACGGAGCGAGCCAGATAACATTGGGACTTCGGGGTTTTATGATCTCCTGTAATCCCAAGATTGCGCCGGGCAAAACGGCGAGAATAACCAGGACCAAATCCGCACTCGTGAGCCTCTTTCTTATCCCCCATCGTATCAACACAATCGGTGGGAAAAGGATGATGACCAATATCCCGCATATCCAGGGGTTCTTCCCAAGCAACGCGGCATAAACCAGGAAAAGCGAACACCAAATATGCCACGCTGTAATGGCCAATAGCATGAGAACTGTCGCTATCTGTGCTGCGGTTTTCATGATGCTCTGCCCAATGTCTGTGCCTGTCGGCATGTCAGCGCCCGTTTGCATTTGGGGCGGATGGGCCGTGGGGCATGTGGACTTCCGGAGATCGTAGATTCTCATCCAGAGCAGCCAGTAGAAAATGGCTTTCATTCTGAGGTATGGAGTTTGCACATGGTACATTGTCCATCTCATGGCGAATATGCAGAGGAAATAAAGAACCATCAACCCGGTGAGGGATGTGACTACCCAAAAGTTTGCCCGCCCCGACATGACCGGATACAGACACACTGTGGAGTAAGAGAACCATCCCATCGTAAGAATCGGCAGCACGTACGATAGAACGGAGTCAGATCCGGGGCCGTATCCCTGTGCAGTGTTGCTGTGGAATTCCTGCGGAGAGACCACAAGAAAACATTCACCTACCGCGAGGACGGTAAAACAGATGACTGCTAACCAATAGTATTGTCGAGATGACGACAACGACGCGCCCACAATGATGCAAGCCAAGATGATGCTTATTGTGCCCCAGTAAGACAATAAAAATTCCATGTATTTTGTTAGGTTTTCGAACAACGATGATGAGCGGTTGGTCGCATTTTGGGCGAATAGTCGGTGGTTGCGCCTATTGGGACTGTGTCTAGCGGATATGCGACCACCCTGCAATCAGATTTTGACGGAACTCCCCACAAGGCTGCGACAAAGGGCAAAGAGATAGGAAACCCCTCGACAGGCTCTGGTTAAAATCCTCTGGATTTTAGGAAGTGGATGGATTGACGATTGGATGGCAACGGCTGCATCATCGTCTTTGGGCTGGGGTTGAAGGGCACGCGGTTTGATGAATGAACATCGGTCTTTAACCCCCAAATCGGACGGAAGTTGCAGGCTGGCGATTTGCCCTGGGCCCCCAAACTTCGATCCACGATCTCTCCCGTCCTCCGCATTTCTTCTCGCAATCCGCCAGTCAATCCTCTCATTCCCGGGCAAGCTTGACCGGGGAGGTGGTCAGCGATATAAACTGCTAGGAATTTGCTTTTGTGGTGAAGGCCGTTGGAGAAGCCGGTGGCCGGACCGGAGGGCGGGGAAATGGGGGTTGATGTGTCGATGGTTTTGTTGGCTGTCCATGGCTTCTATGTCTTGCGTACTTCCAAACTGTGTTTTCTACAGAGCCCGTCGAGCATCATGGTCAGAATCACACACACCATCCCATTGTTCCTGACGCCCAGCGGCTTGCCAGAGATCGAATCATAGTATTCGCTGATACCCTGGCGGATGACATGGGCAACCATCTTGTCGGTGATGTCTGCGGCAAGATCCCGGTGTCCGTATGCTGCCAGGCCGCTGGCTATCGAGTAGTTTATTGCAGGCCAGGCGCCTCCACGAAAACCGTGATCGGATCGCCAGCGGCCGTCGCTTCGGCTGACAGTAGAGAGTGGGAGCGGCGTTTGCCAATCCGAAGTGTTGAGGACTTCAGCCATCCGTTTTGCCATGTCTTTTGTCGGAATTTACTGCTAGGAATTTGCTTTTGTGGTGAAGGCCGTTGGAGAAGCCGGTGGCCGGACCGGTAGGCGGGGAAATGGGGGTTGTTGGAGAAGCCGGTGGCCGGACCGGTAGGCGGGGAAATGGGGGTTGACTGGAAA
>JAPLUJ010000027.1:0-779 GCA_026397695.1 Verrucomicrobiota bacterium
CCGGCCGCCTGTCGCCCGCGGACGAACTCCAGTATTTCCTCAATGACCGCCGCCCGCATCTCACGGAAACCATCAGTCCGGCGCTGGCCGCCGGCAAGGTGGTGATTCTTGATAGATATTATTTCTCGACCATGGCCTATCAGGGAGCCCGCGGCTTCGATCCTGCGGAAATCCGCCGTCTCAACGAGGCCTTCGCACCCGTCCCGAATCTGTTACTCATTCTCGATCTCGACGTGGACACCGCGCTCCAGCGCATCGGCTCCCGCGGCGACCCCGCCACCGCGTTTGAACAACGCGAAAACCTCCAGTGCTGCCGCGAAATCTTCCTCTCGCTCAAAGATGAACCCTTCACCCGCGTGATCGATTCCAGCGGAACGCCCGACGAGGTCAGCGCGCGAATCCGGCAAACCGTCCAAGAAGGCCAATCCAGAGCTGCTGAAGGCTCGGCGACTGGGCGGGTCGGCAAGAGGTAGCAACCTTGCTCTTGACACGGGGTGAGCGCCCGGCAATAGTCACCAATCCTGATGGGAGTCAGTGTGATCCCAAGAAGGGATGTGCCCCATAGGAAAGGGTGATGACGCAGTGTGCCGTTTTCCCCCCCGTGATGAAAACACAACAAAGTTAGAACAAGTCCATGAAAACTCCCCAAATCATGCAAACGTGCAGGATATTATCAAGCCGGGCAGGCACCCTCAGTGCCCGCCTCGCGGTCCAAGGTTGTCTGGCTTCAGCGCTGGTAGGCCTTATGGGTTACGCTTGGAACACGGCCATTTGCCAAG
>JAPLUJ010000027.1:880-4810 GCA_026397695.1 Verrucomicrobiota bacterium
CGCAATGATTTCCTCTGGGTGAGCGGCACCTGGCGCGCATTGCCACCAGGCCGCGAATGGATGGCCGGATATTGGGGAAAATGCACGGACGGCTACCAATGGACATCCGGGTATTGGGCGAACGCCACGAGTGAGGAGACGACATATTTGCCAGCACCGCCCAAGACCTTGGAAGACGGTCCCAGCACCAAGGCTCCATCCAATGATCATAGATGGTCGCCTGGAAGCTGGGTCTGGCGTCAGCAGCGTTACGCATGGAGTCCCGGTTATTGGGCGCTCGGCCGGGCGGATTGGGATTGGATGCCCTCCCACTATGTGTGGACCCCGCGCGGATATATCTTCGTCGACGGCTATTGGGATTATACAGTGGCGCGGCGCGGCATGCTCTTTGCGCCGATCTTTTTCAACGCGGGTCTGTATTCGCGCCCAGGTTATCACTACTCGCCATCCATCGTGCTCGATCTGGCTTTGTTCGCCGAACATTTGTTCCTGCGGCCTCACTACCACCACTACTATTTCGGCGACTACTATGCACTTCACTATGGCAGGGGAGGTTACTATGCCGCGTATGCCTACCACTCCCACAGATTCGGTTATGACCCGATTTATTGCCACCAACGCTGGGAACATCGCGCCGACCATGGATGGCATCAGCGTGTTGAAACGAACTTTAAGTATCGCCGCGATCACGAAGACGCCCGCCCGCCGCGCACCTGGGACGCCATGCGCAAATTGGATGCAAACACTGCGGATTCCAAAAAACACGGGATGAAGATGGCCGACCCCATCGATCACTTGGCCAAACAGAAAGACGGACCGGTGAAATTACAGAAGGTCGCCAAGGAGGACCGGGAGATGCTGGTCCAGCGTGACAAGGAAGTGCGGAAGACCCGTGACGAACGGCGCACGCTGGAAACCAAGGGCGTGGACACGGCAGCCTTGAAACCGGGCGAACTCGCGGAACCCACGAAAGTGAAACTCCCGAAATCTCCGATTGTCGGCAAGCCAACCAGTGAGCTGACAAAGAACCAATTGCCGCCTGCAATTCCCAAGTCACCCAAAACACTGGTGGATGAGCCGAAGTCCGTCACCGCCGGTCGACTGCCCAAGGGAGACAAGAACAATCCCCAACTGGATCCGCGCAAGATTGATAAGTCCAACAACACCGATCTCACACCGCGCGAACCGAAGGGGAAGGATACCGTCGAACCCCGCAAGATCGACAAGACCGATCTCACACCGCGCGAACCGAAGGGGAAAAACACCATCGAACCCCGCAAGATCGACAAGACCGATCTCACACCGCGCGAACCGAAGGGGAAAAATACCATCGAACCCCGCAAGATCGAAGTGACACCGCGTACAACGAAAGTCCAACCGACCCCCCAACCGCGCAGAATCGAAGCAATGCCGCGTGAAACGAAAGTCCAACCGACCCCCCAACCGCGCGTGAAATCCAATCCAATTCCAAATGAGAGTAGTGACGATAAGTCCGGCAAAAAGAGAAAGAAGGACGCCACACTCAACTAACCGTCGCTAACGAATCCGCCGCCAAGCCGCTTGCGATGACGCAATTCCCGGTGGTGGAATTGTGCTCTATCGGAAGTGTCTTCTTGTCAGACCAGATCCGTCCTGTTATCCACGTACCCATGATTGCAGCAAACAGCGAAGCGCCCGCAATTGGTGTGGTGGGGGGCAGCGGATTGTATGAGATGGAAGGTTTGGAAAAATTCGAGCCGCGCGCGATCCATACGCCGTTCGGTGAACCGTCGGACAAGGTGATCGTCGGATCGCTTGGCGGGCGGCGGATTTGTTTCCTGCCACGCCATGGCGTGGGGCACCGGTTGCTGCCCCATGAAATCAATCATCGCGCAAATATTTGGGCGCTGCGCTCATTAAATGTGCGCTGGCTCATTTCCGTTAGTGCGGTGGGCAGCCTGCGCGAGGAACTGGCACCCCGTGACATCGTGGTGCCGGACCAATTGATCGACCGCACCGGCACCGGTGCGCAGCACACGTTCTTCGGCTGTGGCATCGCCGCGCATGTCGGATTCGCCGATCCCTATTGCGCGGATATGCGCGGTTGTTTGTTAGCGGCGGCCCGCGCGCTTGCGCCCAAGGTGCATGATGGCGGAACCTATCTGTGCATGAACGGCCCCGCATTCTCCACCCGGGCCGAGGCGGCGATGCATCGCATGTCAGGTGCCGATCTCATCGGCATGACAAATGCGCCGGAGGCGCGCCTTTGTCGGGAAGCGGAGATCGCCATGGCCACGCTCGCCCTCGTCACCGACTACGATTGCTGGAAAACAGACGCGGCGGCGGTGGATTTGCAGACCGTGCTCGAAAACCTCCATGCCAACAGCACCATGGCCAAACAAATCGTCCGCGATGTCATCGCCAGGGTTCCGGAAACGCCCGACAGCCCGTCCCACCGGGTGTTAGACACCGCACTGTTCACTCCGCGTGAACTTTGGCCGCCTGCAACCGCACGGAATCTGGCTCCAATGCTCGACCGCTTTGTTTGACCAACGACCTCGAAGCCACTGCTTGCGGCGGCGGCGTTCCCAAGTTAACATGGCGCATCGTGAACATCGGAATCATCGCCAATCCCCACAAGCCGGATTCCATCCCCACCCTCCAAGCGCTGCGTGCGGCTCTTGGCGCCAAGGGAATCTCCACCGTGCTCGAAGAACAAACCGCCATCCTGGCAGGCGAGAACGACGGCATCCCGGCCGCCTCGTTTTCCCGGCATGTGGATCTAGCAGCCGTGATCGGCGGCGATGGCACGATGCTCCACGCCCTTTCCCTGCTCGGCGATTTTGAAAAACCCGTGGCCGGCATCAATATCGGAACCCTCGGGTTCCTCACGAGTTGTCAGGACCACGAACTCGACGTGTTCGCCGCCGCTCTCGCCGATGGGCGCTTCATCACCTGCGTCCGCACCTTGCTCGACGCCACCGTGCATCGTTCTAACAAGCCGCCCGCTTCCTTCACCGCATTGAACGAGATCACCGTCGCACGTGGCGCAACCGGGCGTCTGGTGTCCCTCAGGGCGCGGGTGAATGGTGAACTGCTCAACGATTATCGCGCCGATGGTTTGATCATCGCCACGCCCACCGGTTCCACCGCCTATTCGCTCTCGGCGGGTGGACCGCTCATTGCGCCCTATGCCGCGGTGTTTCTGATCACGCCGATTTGTCCCCACAGCCTCAGCCAGCGCGCGCTTGTTCTATCCGATTCATGTATCATCGATATCTCATCCGAAGACCTTGAAAGCGGACCGATGCTTTTCACCGTCGATGGCAGGGACAGCGTGCGCATCGAACCGGGCGACCATATCGAGGTGAAAAAATCCGCGAGATCCTTCCACCTGCTCCGGCTCGAGGGGCAATCGTTCTATCAGGCCCTGCGACAAAAACTCGGTTGGCAGGGGATTTGAAACCCGTCCTTCAAAGAAAGGCAAAATTTCCCTTGCCTGTGGCTCGGTCTTTCCCTAATGATTCCGGCCCGCGCCCGCAAAGCGCATGGTCCAAACCGCGGGATGGAGCAGCCAGGTAGCTCGTCAGGCTCATAACCTGAAGGTCGTAGGTTCAAATCCTACTCCCGCAACCACTTCAACATTAGTCAGTTGAGTGGTATTTTCACGGGTTTTCCGGAAGGGGCGATACTGCCACCGTGAACAAAACAGGCCGGAAACCGTGAACAATTCCCACCCGCCCGCGGCGGAATGGGCTCCCTTGGGAAGCGGTTTCCGCCACCACGTTCTCAGAATGTGAGTTTTGCTCAAATTCGTCGGATTCCGGTTTTGCGACAACCGACCCCGACCATGGCCAGCATCTACCGTCGCCCCGATTCCCGTAAATTCTGTCTGTCCTGCTATCCCCGCCCGGGCGCGAAGCTCGCGCGCGCCGCTCTGGCAACCGATGA
>JAPLUJ010000158.1 GCA_026397695.1 Verrucomicrobiota bacterium
CCCTCTTCTCTTCCTGCTTAATTGAACGGTATTGGGCGCGCCGCCCGTTCCCCTCTTGTTTCCTGTCTTCCGCATTTGATTTCACCCAGGACAAAACAAGAACCGGGCATAGAGATAGGCCGCGCCCTCACTGAGCACTTCCTTCACGCCCTCGCTGGATCGCCACCAGTGTTGTGGGTCGTATTCCCGGTTCCGCCCGGAGAGGATGCCTATCTCCACCCCGTGGCCGAAGGCTTTCTCGAACATCAGGCGGCTCCTCCGCGCATGCGGCCCCATCGTCATCACGTTGAGACTTTTCACCTCGATCCCTTCCGCGGCTAGCCACTTCTTGGCCGCCAGCGCTGATGCATAGGTTCGATCCCGATGTGCCCCCGTCGACGGAACCGCACGCACCTTGTCAAGATCCTTGGTGATCCGTTGCAGTCGATACAGCGCCATGTGCGCGTAGGTATCATCCGGCTCCGGATCAATCTCACTCCTAACTGTCCCTCCAACCAGCAGGAGGTAACGACAACCCTTGTCGCGTGACATATCGAGCCCCTGCTTGAGAATGTAATCCGGTATCCAGGCCTCCACCACCAACACCTCTGCCTTCACCTGGTCGTTCACCGCCAGGAAGGGATGGCTGCCATGCAGGCCCGCGTAGAGCGCCATGGCAGTCAATGCCAGTAACAACAGCCAACCGCGCCAAGTGGGAACCCACAGCTCCCGCCACCGCAGAAGGCCGAGGCAGCGTTTCGCTGGTCTATTTTCAGAACTCATTCGGGCAGAATTATTGACCACGGATGGTGAGATGGTTACAGCGATTCATGTGCTCATCTTCAAGCTTCCATAAAAAAATCTTATCTTACAATGCATTCCGTCACCCGTCATCCCTATTCGTCTTGCGTCTTTTCCACACGGGCAAGCCGCCCGTGCCCCTCTTGTCTTGCGTCTTGTGTCTCGCAGTCTTCTGTCTTCAACAAATTCGTCAGCGCATAAAACAACTGTGCCTGGGGCCAGCGCAGGAAAGGAAATCGATGACGGAAGCCGCCACGAAAGACCCGTGTCACGAAATGGCCTGCCGGTAACTGGTGACGGGTGATCAGTTGCTCCGCAAAGCTTCGCGCCAACCCGCGCGCCTCCGGAAGCATCTCTCCGATCAAGGTTCCCAGCGTGATACCCTCGGCGAAATCATACATCTCCAGCTTCGCGAGTTGCAGCCGTGGTTTGACGGCGAAGGGCCTCGGATTGCCATCGGCATCGATCAGGTGTTCCCGATAGTAGGCGAAGCCACGCCGAATCGCGCCCTCAATACGCGCATCCGGAACGATTCGGTGGATCTTGAAAAGATTCTTCAGATTGAAGCAGGTATGGAAGTTGTCGATGTAGCTCTTCGCCTCGTGCATCGCATACAACCACGATCCATCCTCCGCCTGCGACTCGAGCACGAAGTTCAGATTACGCCCCGACGCCTCCAGAAAATCCTGCCGCCCGAAGCGTTTCCCGGCATCACAAAGGACGTATGCCCGATAGGCCGTCGCGTTGACCACCTGACGTTGATCAAACGGCGAATAACTCCCCGCCGCCGAGTTGGGTCCGGTCGGAATGTCTTTGAGGTCGCCATGGACAAATTCCGCAATCCCCGCTGCCAGCGCGCGATACTTCGCGTCACCCGTCGCCTCTAGCAGTCCAAGATAAGCCTCGTAACAATATGGCGTGCAGGTGATATAGGGCGTGTTCTTCGGCCAAACCGCGTGCTTGTTGTTCTGCCAGTCGAATGGGTAGCCCCAGCACGGGCCGCGAAAGCCCGGAATCGAGTATCCCATGATCTCCTCGCCCAATGCCACCGCCCGTTCGAGATACTTCGCCTCCCCCGTCACATGATAGAGATTCAGGAAGCCCAGCAGGAGTTGCGCGTCGGCGGTCGCGAAGCGCTCCTTCATCACGAAAAGCCTCCGCAGCGAAGGACATAGCAGATCAATCGCCACCAACGGCGCCACTAACGGCACACCGAGCATGCCCTTCGCATAATACACTTTCCGCGACCACAAGCCATAGCGGGTTCCCCAAATGTCATAGGGGTCGTAGCTCTCGTAGCCCGCCCGCTCGAGCCATGCCAAAAAGCGGGCGCAAGCCGTGAGAAGGGAATCGGGAGAGACCATGGAGTTGAAGAGAGG
>JAPLUJ010000133.1:0-1500 GCA_026397695.1 Verrucomicrobiota bacterium
GAAACTCCTAACATATCCGCCCGTGGAATAGTCCCCTCCGGGTATTCGGTTCTTCTGCTTGAAATCCAGAGGCCGAGCGCTTCTTCGCAACGGGCTCGGGCATCCTGGGGAATTTCAGCGATTTGATTGGCTGCGGATCGGAGCGGTAACCGATCTGGGTCGTCGCTCAGTTCGTCCGGGATGGCTGTACCGTTGACACGGACGCGGACGAAGCTGGCGGGAGAATCGCTGCCGATCAGGTCCCAGGTGATGCGGTAGCGTGCTTCGATGATGCCGATTCCGGTAGTGCTGGCCGGCAGACAGGCAACCTCTCCTGGGAAGGGGGCTTTGCGCAGATGGTCTAACAAAGAATCCACCAATGGATGGCCGATTCCCAGCAGATCAACGCGTTTCTTGCGCGTGGCGATGTCGCGGTCGAAGGTGGCGGCGTCGTAGCGGGGCGCGACGGTGGTTCCCTGAAGCAGTCCTTCGGGTGTTAGGACCGTCCACAATCCGGCATCGCCGGCGGGCACAATGCTGCCCCCGAGGCGGATGATGGCTTCCCGGCACCAGTTGCCGAGCTGGTTCAAGTGAAACTGCCCGCTGATGCGGCGGTAGCGTTCGAGGTTGAATCCTGATAGATCCTGGGTGAGTTCCATCAGGGCATCGCGGGCTTGCTGGGCCTGTAGCAACATGGCCTCGATCTCGCGTTCCGTGCGGCGGTAATCACGGTCCACAAGAGCCTTGCGAAAGAGCTGTTGATAATCGGTGTTAGAACCAATGTGGCCGAGGATCTCCGTGCGGAAGTCCTCGGTCGGCTGGCCGGTCTCGGGATCGGATTTGCCGATGGCTTTGGCAATCTCGGCGAGTTTGTCCCAGAGCAGGGAATAAATCCGCTCTTCGACCGTGCCACTGGCCACGAGCGTGTAAACCTGAGACACCTCCTTTTGGCCGAAGCGATGGATGCGCCCGATGCGTTGTTCGACCGCTATCGGATTCCACGGCAGGTCATAGTTGAAGAGGACCCGGCAGACCTGCAAGTTGATACCTTCCCCACCGGCCGAGGTGGAGATCAGGAACTTCGCCCCGTTCTCTTCCCAAAACCGTTCCACGGCTTCGATCTTTTGCTCTAGCGGCCCCCCCTTGATGGTGGCGACTTTGCCAGCGCCGAAAATCTTGGACAACTCGATCCGCAGAAACTCAAGCGTCTCGCGGTACTGGGTGAAAATGATGAATCGCTCGTTAGAGTTCTCGGCCTGCAAGCCCGAGATGATCTGAACTAGCCGGTCGAACTTGCGGTCTGTGCCGTCGGGCACGATTCGGATCAACTGTCGCACCAAATCCGGCTCACCCTGAATCTCGGCGTCGGAATAAATTCCCTCATCGCCCTCCTCATCGCCGTCAAGGGACCACTCGGTCGTCTCCTCCGCCATCTTTCTCGCCAGCCGCTGGGTGATCTGGGCGATGTAGCTGTCGGCGTCCGCATCGGTGGTGACGCAATCCGGCAGTGACAGGATCTCG
>JAPLUJ010000133.1:1515-15050 GCA_026397695.1 Verrucomicrobiota bacterium
GCAAGCGGACGATGCGTGTCGCCAGGGCCGGATCGGCACTGCGCTTGCGCTCGGCCTCGATCCGGATCTTCTCGCGGACTAACAGAACCAACAGACGCCGCAGCAAGGCTTGCCGGATCGCCCGCGGGCTTGACGACATCATCTTCTGGAAGGTCGTCATCACGAAGCCGATGGCCCGTTGGGTGCTGGTTGTGCGTGTGCCGTTGAAGGCACCGGCGGCCTCGTAGCCGGTGCGCAGGTATTGGGTGAGTTGTTCGTAGAACCGTTGTTCGCGCAGGGCGGGCTCGAAGCGCTCGGTATGGACTTGGCGGCGGACAAAAAGCGAGCGTCCATCGGCATCGGTGACTTCGCGCTTGGTGCGCCGGATCATCACCCGGTTGAGCAGACTGCGGTGCCTCAACATGCCTTCGGGCGAGTCGAACAATTGCTCGTCTAACAAAGAGATGAGCGACCAGAATTGGAACGGGTTGCCTTGATGAGGGGTGGCCGAGAGAAACAACAAATCGCGGCTGTGGCCGCGCAGCGCTTCCAACAACCTGTAGTTCTGCGTCGTCTGCGTCTTCTTGCCGTAGCGCAACCGGCTCACATGGTGTGCCTCATCCACCACCACGAGATCGAATCGCGGGGCGTTCAGGACCCGTTCCATGCGGTTTGGGCGCTTGCGCGTGTCGATCGACGCGATCACCCGCCGGTGCGATTCCCACGAGGAAGCCGAGTAGTCCTGGAAGTCCGTGCCGAGAATCTCGAATTCGAGCCGGAAGCAATCGCGCAACTCGTTCTGCCAGTTCTTGACCAATCCAGCCGGAGTGATGATCAGGATGCGGTCGGCCTCGCGTCGGGCCACCAGTTCGCGGATCACCATGCCGGTCTCGATGGTCTTGCCCAATCCGACCTCGTCGGCGATCAACAGGCGGCGGCGGCGCATGCGGATGACTTCATGGGTGAGAAGGATCTGGTGCGGCAGCAGTTGGGTGCGGGCATTGCTCAACTCGCCGCCGGTGTTGCCGAGGGTGAATTGCCACGCCAATTGCTTGAGCAGAAAATCCCGCGGATCGTCATAGAGTCCGCGCTCCAGCCGTGTCCACGGATCAAGGGTCGGTTCGAGCCGCTGTAGCGGCAAAGTTTCCAGGCGGCGACCGCGATCCGCTTCGAAGACCACATCCGCCAGATAGACGCCCCCCGCCTCGCAAACGCGCAAGACCTCGCCCACGCCGAGATCATAGCGACCGGTCACGCGCACTCGGCTGTTAGGTTGGATAGAGGATTCTTCGGTCTTGTTCATGAGGGTCAGGGTAGCTGGCCATGGCATCAGTCAGTTGGTTTCGCCGCAGCGGGTAGTCGCAGCAGCGTGTCGGTATAATACGGCAACAATTTGTCGCAGGCCAGCCCCCAGCGCTTCGGGTCTTTCTGCTTCAGGTACCTCAGCCTGCCCGACACCCGCCAATCCGAGGAACGCGATGAATTCGGCGCTCTCCTGAGCATGGTTGGATCGCTTCTCAGAGGGGTAAGTTGGCAAAAAATGCGTTTCGGCCAAAAAGCGCCAAAATGACGCAGTGACTCATGCTGTCTGAAAGGGACCCGAGTGGACACACTGCGACCCAATTATTTTTCGCCTAACCGATTGTTCAACAGTTAGATCCAGTCAATTTGGCAATTTGGACCGATTTCGGCTGGCCGGGGTGGGTAGTATTGAGCTGATTTGCCAAGGCTGGGAATTTGGGCTGGCACCGGGGCGATGTTTCGGATACGAAGACGCTACGCCGCCTTACATCTTTTCATGCGTACCACCCACCCCATGGCCGACGACCACAAGAAGACTCTCCAAACCCAGCTCTGGAACATCGCCAACACTCGGCGCGGGAAGATGTGTGCGGATGGGAGTTTCGCACGACAAGCAACGCATTCCCTATGAAAGCTAAAACTAAGCTCAACGGAAACGGATCAAAAACGAATCCTGCCGCGAAAGGCATGACGCCTGAAGTCTGGTCGTTCTTCAGCGGAGCAATGGGACTGGATATCGGGTTGGAAATGGCCGGTATTCACCCAACTCTTGCAGTCGAGATTGATCCTTGGTGCTGCAAGACCATTCGACGGAACCGTCCTTCGGTGACGCTTGTCGAGGATAGTGTCACGAAAATGACCGGTGCAGCTCTTCGCGAACTTCGTGGGTTCTCTGGCGATGTCGAACTGATGGTTGGAGGTCCACCGTGTCAGAGTTTTTCACCAGGCGGAAAACGAGCTGCGCTTAGCGACCCGCGTGGCAACCTCATATACGAATACTTCAGACTAATCAGTGAAATTAGGCCCCGATTTTTCGTGATGGAGAACGTTGCGAACCTGATCACTGCGGCAATCAACCACCGCCCAATCAAGGACCGCCCAGGGAAGCATTGGAATCTTCGTGGCTACTCGAATGGCCGCCCACTGGCAGAGGACGGAGTTGCTCCGATGGAGGACGATGAGCTTTCCGGTTCGGCGATTCGCCAAATCCTTCAGGATGTCCAAAGCCTCAACTATCATGTGGTGTTTGGTGTCTTGGATGCGGCAGACCACGGGGCACCACAGCATCGTTTGAGGTTTGTGATGTTTGGTGCGCGGGACGGATATCCTCCCTCTTTGCCAAGGCCAACTTACGGAGACTCTGACTTTGGTTTGTTGCCTTTCAGAACCATCAAAGACGCCATTTGGGACGTGCGCCTGAATCCGGGGTTACACAGCGACTATACAGACGACATGGCGGCATATTTCTCACTTGTCCCGCAAGGGGGGACTTGGCGCGATCTCCCAATTGAACTTCAAAAAAAAGGGCTCGGGCCAGCCTTTGAGTCAGGTGGTGGGAAAACAGGTTTTTTCAGGCGTTTGGATTACAACGGCCTTTCTCCCACGGTGACGACGAAAGCAAACCGAAAGGGAAGCGCAATGTGCCATCCTGAATTTGTGCGGCCGATTTCGGTTTTGGAGTGTGCCCGACTCCAGGGATTTCCAGACGACTGGGAAATTGAAGGCGCTATGAACCAGCAATATCAGCAGATTGGGAACGCGGTACCTACATATCTCGGGAAGGCGGTAGGGGCCTGTTTTCTCCCTCTGCTTCAGAACGAGGCCAAGGCAGTTGTCGCTCCGAGTCCCAAATGGGAACACTTGCTGGAAGTCGCAAGCGCGAGGCTTCGCCGTGCAGCCTGTAACAAACGAGGAAGAAACTTAACCCCAGACTTATTTGATCTGCCAATATGAGCCTCCCTCTTCTCTATCTGCCATCGAGTCATCCGCTTAACGGCCTTCCAGAACCTCTGCGTCAAAAGCTGGCGGCGGCGCAGAGAAATCTTATTCATTACGAATTTCCGACAGCTGGCGCGATGTGCTCACGGGTGTTTGAAGAACTCCACATAGGTGTAACCGCTCCGAGTGATTTGGCAGACAGCGCAGTTAGCACCCTGGTTGATCTGCCATTTTTGCAACTGTCCAAACTCATGTTTGACATCCTTATCGGGGCAGGAGTTCCGGAAGCCTCTGTCGATACCCTTTCCAAAGCCGTTGCTCAGCGTGTCCAACTTCTCAGAGCATTTCCAGACCCGGACCAAAGTGACGTGCTTGACCCTTACATTCTGGCGGCATCCCAGCAATTGCTTTTTGCAGGCGATTTCGGCCCAACGGTTAGCGCAGCTGTCTCCCACAAGGCGCTTATGATGATCGAAGGCTTGATAGGACATCTTCACGAAGATGTCCTCGGCGAAATGCGCGGAAATGTTCGCGCACCTGAGCCACGAGGTGAAAATCAGGAGCAAATCAGTCTCGAATCAAACCCGTTTCCGGGCGCAGACTTGGTTCAGCCGCCGTGGAGTGAGACTGTTCCTATGAGATTTCATCAAATAAAGAACAAGACTGGCTCAGCAAAGGGAGGAGATGGAAAACGCTTGGGAGACCAACTCATGCGTCTCAAGGAGACCTACGGGGGCGACATTTTTTATGATGCGCTTCTTGGGAACACCCTTCGAGGACATCGCTCCCGAGCTGGCGTCGAAGCCGCAGCTCCTTCTGTGGTAGTTCTGGTTGGGGAGGCTGCATTTGAAGAATTGACGGCTAGCCGACAGGGACCGCAGCTCCTCCTCCGCGTCTATCAAGCGGCTTTCCAAGAGGTCGCTCGTAAGTCTGGTTATAACCTTGAGCAAATCGCCACGGCAATTCTTGAATCATTCCGCACTCGGGCTGCCGAGCTTGGTGAAGGTTTTTTGGAGTCTGTGTTGCGGGTTGCGACAGCAGGGCCGAAAGGCGATCAAGACAGCCGACACTCATTGCATCGGAATTTAGACTCGGATTTTGTTCGAGAAGAACCCGGTACGCCAGGAGGATGGCTGTTTTCAGAATCCAAGCCCGCTGCCAATGTCACTTATCGCCGACCAAGGAAGCCGAAATAGGCGCACGCTGCTTTCATTACCGACGACTGCCCCCAGCCCGCAAGATGAACCGATGAAACGAAACATGGATTTGATCAGGGAAATATGCTACCGGAGCACGCAGTTGTTGAATTCCCGTTGGGATTTCACACGCGCTTCCGCATAGGCATCGACTTCCCGGGCGACTTGTTCGTCCACGCGGCTCCAATAGGCAGGCCAGTCGATGGATTTGAACAATTTCCTGGCGTCCTCCACCACTTCCCGGGATGGTACCCCTGTTTCTCTTGGGGCGGGATTTGGTTGGGCTGTTGGCATGTTCGTGTCTGGTTTTCTCACATTCAGGGTTCAGGCGATGTTCGGGGTGGCCCTCAATGACCCGGCAGATTGGGATCGTTGGAACACAATCCGCCGTGACATCAGCAGGCATTTGCCCGACCTGCGACCCATTGAAGCATCTGAATCCGGGTGCTTCAAGGGCAAAAGACGCCGATGCCGGGCAATTCGCATGATTTCCGGCACATGACGGACGGCGGGTCACCTCGGGAGAGCGGATCGCCACCGCCAAACGGTTAATCTCAACAATCGGAAAGCTCTCTTCAATGGCGCGTTTCATGGGACTAGGGGCAGATCATCCGGCCGGTAAACGATCCAACCCTGGGCGTCGTCGAAATGCCGGTCGGCGGTCGCGATTTCCCGGATGCCGAGGCGCTGGGCGACGGCGAGGAGGAGTGAGTCGTTCGTCATGAGGCTCCAGCGGCGCTGGATTTGCAGCGCCGCGATGAAATCGTCACGCTCCACCGGTTCGATTTCCAAGGCCCCGTGGATGACGGCCGTGGTCAGTTGTTGATACTCTGAAAGTTGAGGGATGATCGCCGGCGACTTGGCGATCTGCCGGGCAGGATTGGGACTGGTCACCAGGTTCTTGGAGCGGGCCTCTTCCATCATCCAGCCATGGCAGAGTTCGCCAAGCACCATGCTGGTGATGACGCCCTCGACCGCGCCATGGGCGCAGCGGCGGATCAACGATGCACATTGCTGCGATCGTTGGGACGAGGCGTAAAGGATGATGTTCGCGTCGATCATGACGCGCGCACCCGGGCGGATGGCATCGAGGTTCTGGGGCATGTTTACTGTTCGTAGTAATCGGCTTCCAGAATCTCGGCGAAGTCCCTATCAGGAATGCGGGACGGGTTGTTGAAGATGCGCAGGAGGGAATCCCTGCGCTGGTTGCGGCGGCGGTCATCCTTGAGGTAACGGGATACGGCGTCCTGAATGATTTCCGCCATCGGAATGCGTTCGGCTGCGGCGCGCACCTTCAGCGCCTGGAGCACTTCCTCATCGAGTTGGGTTCCTACTTTTACTTTCATGACAGGGTGAGAATGCAAATGATGTGTTAGGTTGTCGGGGAAGCGGCCCACAAGCGGGTGGCTTTCCAGTTAGAGGGGAAGCCCATTGGGGCCAAAGGCATCACCGGGTATTTCGCAAGAAGCGCATCAAGTCTGGCCGGCCATAGACTCGAGGGCGCGACGTCCTTCAGGAGGGATCGCAGAAGTGACAGAACGGCATAGATGCGGCGGTTATCCGGGACAAGCGGCGTCTGCCACACCGGATCCTTGTGAGGGATCATCGGACGAATGGCGAGTTCCCGGTTCCATAGCCGGGCATGATGGGCGCACAGGTTCCGGACGTAACCCAGGCAAAGCAACCAATTCTCAAGAACCTTGGCGGGTAGCCCGTACGCCTTGGCGATCTGCATCTTGTCGGCATGGTTCAGATTGCGGAAAAAGGTGAGCAGGTTTCCGAAACTTGCCACTTCGGCGGCCATCCAGAGCGGCAATGCAAGCTCAGCCACATATTTGGTGCGGAAATGTTCGACGAAGGTTTCCTTGCTCTGCGCGGTGGACCGGTCGATATCCTCGATCATGCGGTCGTGGCCTGAACGTCCGTCGGGCTTGATGGTTGCAAAGGCCGGATGAAAGGCGGTGGGCTGACGATATCCAAATGGGCCGTAAGAACGCGCATGGAGTTCGACCATCGCGGTTCGCAACACCGCGATTTCAACCCGCTCGACCGCATCCAAAACAAGTAGGCGCAGTTGCCGATCAAAAGTGTAACGATCCCAGATCATTTCGAGAGTGGTGCCAGCGCGGAACCGGTCGTCTGCCTCCCGGAACGGATGCCAGTATCCGGAGAGGCGATAGTAGCTCACGCGGCGGAGCGTTGCTAGGAGTTGGTCCCTGTCTGTCATCAGACCTCGTGCCAACAGGAGGTCCGCCTGCTTTTCAAAAGAAAGCGCTGGCTTGGAGTAGTTCATGTGCCGAACCTCCTTTCCGCACTAGCTCTGGACGACTTATCGCGAAGGATGAGCCCGATGTCAACGAAAAAGTAAGATGCCCAGCCACAAACATGCTGAGCCGGGGTCTTGTGCCGGTAAAGCAGGGCGAATGTTGGCGATGTGGGCATGCGATTCGGGCTGTTTCGAAGTTTCACGGGCGGTGCAACTCGACCCACGGCACCAAGCATTCCATCAGTGAAATTCCGCCGTGTTGATAGAGTTTGCGGGCGGATGACCCTTTGGATCGGGACCGGACGCGCCCGCGGAGAAGAGCCAGACGACGGCTGTGGATAATCTGGAGGTCGGGGTGAGGTTTGGGCAAGGATTCCTCGGGGGAAAAGACTTTGTTGCGAGCCTGATCCAGCAGCTCGGGGGCAGTCGAGTTGCGGGTGGATTCCATGCCGGGGCCGAAAAATTGGTAGCCGTGATCGCTGGTGAGCAACACAGGCAAATCGGCAGGCAAGGCTTGAACCGCGTATTTCCAGATGGTCGGAATAAGGTCGTGAAACTGGGCAAACAGGGCATCCGAGCGGGCCGCATCGTCGGAGTAGAGTCGGTCGGGATACGACGACCAGACGAGGATGTTGCGACCGGACGGGAAATGTTCCCTGCTGTTGGCTTGGGAGAGGTAGAACACTTCAAGCCCTCGCTCGCGGAGATCCACGCGGCCGGGCAAAGCCGCTGGAGCCAGCGCACTCCCTAACAGACGATCGCGGACGAATTCCGTGGTCTCGGTTGGCAACACGGTGGCGATCACCTTGCTGTTCGCAACCCGGAATCCCGACTCCGTGGCGAGCTTGAGCAGCAAGGGCAGCTCGCGGAGAGAAAGGCCGTCGAAGACCACTGCGGCCCGCGGCATGGCTGGCGGCAGCGTTTGATCCAACCCGAACCATTGGCGCAACGACGGGGCGGCAACGGATGCGGCCACGATTTCATCCCAAACGTGGGCAGCTCCCAAGGTCAGGCACTCTTCGAGATGAGCGACTTCCTTTTCTCCCTGCCGAAGATAGTCCGAGTGGGAAAGGGACTCATAGTGGGCAGGCGACCAGACATTCTCCAGCAAATGCCTGGTGACCGATGGCAAGCGGGCACCGGGTTGCAACATAACAGACGACTGGATAAAGGAGCGCATGGGGGTGTCTTAAACTTGCAGGGTCATCATGACGCGGCACGATCCGGGGGCAAAGTCCGGAAGTCGTTCCATCATCGCCTCAACCGCGGCCTTGGTGAGCGGACCGGCAAACGTGAGGGAGGATTCGCCATGGAACTCCGCCGCTCCGGTTAGAGTACCGCGGATGAAGGATGGCAGGACCGACATGTCACAATGGCGGCTGTCGAAGGTCAGGTCAATGCGCAGGGCCGCAACGGTCGGAGCCCCGCGCTCATCCAGCAGCCGGGCAACCGCTTGCCTGAGTGGATCGCGTGCAGAACAAAAGGGGGTCGATAACTGCTCGGTGGCGGGCGGGCGAAACGGAACTACATCCGTATCATCGCAGCTGTCCTCCTGTTGGCCACTGGTTGTGGCGGAAAGTGGCGGGCGTGACACAGCACCCGGTCTTCGTCCAGGATCGGAAGGCGGCGATTCGAACGGCTTGGCAATGACAGCAGCCCGGAAATCCTCGCCCCGCAAGTGAGGGCGAGCTCCGCAGATTCCAGGATGACCCGGGGGCTCGATGCTGATCACCGTGCCGCTTTCCACCAAGGATTCCAGCGCCTCCTGGAATGTGGTACGAAAGACCAGGACCGGAAAGCCGAGGGTATTGCGGTATTGTGCTTCGACCTGCGCGACCTTCATACCTAACAAATCAGACGCCCGGTCCTGCAGATGCTCGCGCACGAGCGATGGCGGATAGAGCGTCTTGTTCAAATGCGTGCGAATTTCGTCGGCTGAACCACCCACCGGCACATTCTCCAACATGAACGAGGAATCCTTGGCGGTTTGGCCGTAGTCAGTCACCTGCACGTATGCCAGGCTGATCTTCCGCAGGTAAAGCAACGCGCTTTTCTTGTCCTCTCCGCCAATGCGGTTGAATTCGCTAGCTCGCGCCGGGTCTTCGCTGGCGTGACCCGCCAGCGATTCTGCCGCAATAAACTTTTGCCCGTACTTCAGCAGATCCGGCGAGGCCTTCAGGTTCAACTTGTCGTCCTTGGGCTCGATGAGCAGGACCGCGTTGCGAGCTTTCAGCCCGAAATAGAGACGGTGACGTTCGTCGTTGGCGAGGCGGCGCGGGCTAACGACGAGAGTGGTGTCGTCATGGGATACCGACTCCAGGCGGGCGCGGGTGACATCGACATCGTCGAGAATGATCGCGTTGCCATCCCGCAGCACCTCCACCCGCCACCAATCAACCAACCTGGGCCAAGCTTCGGTTGTGGCATCTACGCTCAGCGACCCGAGTTCCACCTTCGAATAGGCGTTTTCCTTGGTGTCGAAAAGGAACCCGCCTTCCCGTCTGTGGAAATAGGACGCATAACGCTCGAACGCATTCACGGTCTGCCCGAACACGTTGTAATCGGTCGCCGGCTCCACCACCTGCCTCGCCAGCTCTGAAATGGTCAGACCGGGTTGGCGCGTGGACGGAACCAGACTGCCGAACAAAACCGCAGAGGCAATGGGCCTGGCCATCGACTGGCTTTGGAGTTCACGCAAATTTGATTCGGCACACTGGATCAAGTTTTGTGATGGATCGAGATCCGACAGCCAACTGCGAAGTTCGGGATCCCCGAGATCCGCATCCGCCATCGACACCAAGTTGTCATCGGGATTCTGGCGGATCAGGCTGGCGAGGAATCCAAGAGTGCCGCGGGTGCCTTGGAAGCCACCCCGCAACTGCGGCATTCGCACCAACACGGCATCTAACAGCTCCGGCGAGAACGGGTAAGTTTCCCTCAGCAACTCGCCGTAATTAGGCGGCAGATCGACGCCGAAGCGCCTCCAGGTGTTGAGGAAACTGGCAACAGTGGCATCAATGTCGGGATTCGGATTCGAGGGTGAGACCTCAAAAAGGCGGTGGAACAGAACCCGACGGCGTTCCGTAGGATCCGAGAAACGGATTTCGACTCGCGGTACTCGCTTGAGTGTCAGTCCCGGCTCGCGGTTGCCATCGTAAATCGAGCCGATGAGCACGACATTGGAACCGGCACGATTCGCGTACTCCGAAAGCATCTGCAGGAAGTTCACATTCTGCTGGCGCAAGGCTTCATCGGCGATGCCGCGGATGCCGCTTTCAAGTTCGTCGAAAACGAGCACCAGCGTCTGGCTTCCCACGGCATCCTGAAACTCGGTTAGCGATGGAGGACGGGCGTTGCCGTTGGCAAACTTCGCGCCAAGTTCGCCGCCAATCACACCCCAGAGCGAGTCGAGGGGGAAGTCAGTGAACTTGCGCCAGACAATACGTAGTTCAGGGGGAAGATCGAGCTTCAGGCCTTTATCCGCAAGCCACTTTCGGGAAACCTCTGAACCCTGAAGCAGGTGCAGGATCAGCAAGAGGACGTGGGATTTGCCCAAACCTTTGGTGCCCTCCGCCAAGAAAAGGCCGGATTCCTCTCCTTGGTGATTCAGCTTCCGTTGAAGGGTCTCGATCAACTTCCGGATCTCGCCGGTGGGAAAGGTGGCTGCCAAGAAGGCATCGGCCTCGGATTCCAAGGATTTTCCCTTGGGTGTGCGGAAGCGCTCCAAGTCGATGACGCCTTGGATCTTACCGGTCAAAACATCGGTCCGAGGACGGAGGATAGCGCGGATCATGAGCAACTAAATAACGCACGTTTCTAGATTCGTCAAGAAAAAAAGAACACTACAGAAAAACAGCTTTACTTCTTACAAGGACAAGCTATCATGCTGCCAGTCGAAAGACGAACGCTCCCGGAGTAGAAACAATTATATTCGCGCCGCGGAGCTGATTACTTGTTCTATGGGGAAATCATTTGGCAATAAGCTAGTGCTGCACCGGTGCACCACATTGAAATCCCAGTACCCCATTCATGATTGATGATTGCTGTACCGTTACTTCGCTAGCCGGCGCCGGCAGGGTTCATAGGACTCAAGCAGGGCGCGGTGCTCCTGAATGACGTTCCGATACTGCGGATCGCCAGCCAGATTCTTCCATTCCCAAGGGTCGTGCTCGTGATCGTACAGTTCGTCAGAACCGTCGGAATACCGGATGTAGCGCCAGCGCGGCGTGCGCACGGCGTGGTTTCCTTGGCCCATCGTCATCACCGCCGGATGCGGCCACGCGGCTTGCGGATTCTTCAGCAGCGGAACTAGGCTGTGCCCGTCGTTGTCCGGCTTCTTCGGCAGTCCGGCGAGTTCCAGCAGCGTCGGGTAGATGTCCAACAGGCTGACCGGCGCAGCGCACCGCGAGCCGGGTTGGGTGACGCCGGGGGCGACGATGATGAAGGGAACGCGGTTGGCCTTTTCCCACAAGGTGAATTTGACGCAACTCTCCTCCTTGTCGCCGAGATGGTAGCCATGATCGGCCCAGAGCACGATGATCGTGTTGGCCGCCCGTCCGGAGGCGTCCAGCTTGTCCAGCAGGCGGCCGACGACCGAGTCGGCATAGTCGGCCGATGCCTGGTAGCACTGGACCATTCGCCGGATGCTCTGCGGCTCATCGCCCCGGTATTTCGTCACGTTGGAGTAGATGAAGTGCTCGCGGTGGGCCATGCGGACGGCGATCGGCGGGACGTCGTCCAAATCGTGCTCCGGCATTTGCGGCAACACCAGATCCTTCATAGGGTAGCGCTTGAACACGTCGGGCGGTGCATAGAAAGGCAGGTGCGGCTTGAAAATGCCGGCCGCAAGGAACATGGGTTTCTCCCATTTCTCGTCCATGAAGGCCGACACTTTCTCGAGCATGTCCTCGTCGACCATCTTCTGGTTGTGCTCGCCCCAGTCAAAGGCCGTGGTGGGAAGGGGGCCCGCGCCGGGCATGTCGCGCGTGTAGCCGTTGTAGTTAGATTTCGGCGCCCGGGTGGGCACCAGCCGCTGGAATTCATCCCAACTGCGCTCGGTCCCGCGGGGATCCGTACCCATGCTGCCGCCATGATGAAAGATCTTTCCGGCACCTTTGGCACCGTAGCCGTGACGCCGGAAATAGTCCGGCAGCGTGATCACCGCCGGATTACCCTGCCATGCGTTATCGCCGCCCCCGTTGTCGTAGCAGGCGGTGGTCATCGGGCTGTATCCGGTCAGGATGGCGACGCGCGAGGGGTTGCAGGCCGGGGCCGCGCAATAGGCGCGGGAGAAAAACATCCCGCGGGCAGCCAGGCGCTCCAGATTCGGCGTTTTGATCGGGTTGCCCTTGTCGAAGAGCGTAGTCCAGTCGTTCATGTCGTCGATGGCGATGAACAGGACGTTCGGTTTCGGAGGCTCGGAGCCGCCCGCCGCCAGCGTACCGGCCCACCCCAGCGCTGCGATTACGGATAGGACAAGCCCCGTCCAGGGTGCCCCAGCGCTGCGATTACGGAAAGGACAAGCCCCGTCCAGGGTGTGGTTGTCGGTGTCTTCATGGCTAAGAGTTCTGAGTTTGGAGACTTGCGGTTTCAGGCCGCGGGTTTTGTGGGAGGAGAGGCGGTAGCTGCGGACGGTTTGCTTGGACTTGGGCGGGAGGTGGTCGATCACATCATCTTTCCGGGAACCGAGTGGGTCATGCGCCATGCTCTGTTAGGATCTCGCTAGGCCGTTTCTCCCCAACCCGGTGTCGCCTTCACTTCACGGAGGCAAGGAGTTCCGAGCCTGCTCAGCGCACGCGTTCTAACAACCATGGCAGCAGGGCATCGATGGCGATGCGTTCCTGCGCCATTGAATCCCGGTGGCGCACGGTGACGGTGCCTTTCAGCGCGTCGCCGTTTTCGCCGAGGGTGTCGAAATCCACGGTCACGCAGAACGGCGTACCCACTTCGTCCTGGCGGCGATAGCGGCGGCCTACGGCCCCGCCGTCGTCGTAGAAAACGGTCATCCACGGCTGCAGGGATTTTTGGATGAAGCGGCCGATACGGACCTGCTTCTCGTTCTTCTTGAGCAAGGGGAAAATGCCCACCTTGACGGGCGCCATGCGCGGCACGAAACGCAGCACGGTGCGCACGTCCTCCTTGCCCTTTTCGTCGGTTAGAGTCTCCTCGTCGAACGCCTCGCAAATCAGGGCGAGCACCGTGCGGTCACAGCCGGCGGACGGCTCGACGACGTGCGGCAGGAATTTTTCCTTGGTTTCCTCATCGAAGTACACGAGTGATTTGGCGGCGCCTTTTTCATGCACGCCGAGGTCGTAGCTGGTGCGATACGCCACGCCTTCCAATTCCTGGATACCAAAGGGAAACTCGTATTCGATATCATAGGTTTTCTTCGAATAGAACGCGCGCTCGCCATCCGGCACATCGAGGATATGAAGTTTTGCGCGGGGGATGCCGATTTCACCGTAGAACTTGAGGCGCTCCTCCAACCATTCGTCGGTGAGCCGCATGCCGTCGTCGGGGTGGCAGAAATACTCGATCTCCATCTGCTCGAACTCCCGCGAGCGGAAGGTGAAATTGCGCGGGTTGATCTCGTTGCGGAACGCCTTGCCGATCTGTGCGATGCCGAAGGGGATTTTCACCCTGTTAGAATCCAGCACGTTCTTATACTGGCAGAATATCGACTGCGCCGTTTCCGGCCGCAGGTAGGCGATCTGGTCGCCCGTCGCGCCGAAATTCGTTTGCAGCATCAGGTTGAAGTCACGCGGTTCGGTGAGTTCACATTTCGGTGCTTGGCCGGCGCAGACGCTGGGTTTTTCCTTGCACGGGGAAGTGGCTACATTGTCGGCGCGGAAGCG
>JAPLUJ010000116.1 GCA_026397695.1 Verrucomicrobiota bacterium
ATCGCGGCCCACGCCGACGGACCGTCCGCAATCGTGGCATCGAACAAGCCGAGAAACACCAGCCACTCGCTGACGAAGCCGTTGAGCGGCGGCAGGCCGGAGATGGCTGCGGCACCCAGCGCGAACAAGCTGGCCGTCCATGGCATGGAGCGCCATAGCCCGCCCAAGCGGCTCATTTCGCAGGTGCCGGTGCTGTGCAACACCGAGCCCGCCCCGAAAAACAACAGTGCCTTGAACAAACCGTGGTTCCACACATGCAGCAGCCCGCCCGCCAGCGCCAGGCGCCCCCACGCCGGGTTGCCCTGGTCCGCCGCCACCAGCGCGAACCCGAGACCTATCAGAATGATGCCGATGTTCTCGACGCTGGGATATGCTAACAGGCGTTTGAGATCGTGCTGGCCGAGCGCGAACGCCACGCCTAACACCGCGCTCACCACACCCGCCACCACGATCATCCACCCCGCGCCAACCGGCACCGGCAGCCACCCGCTGAAGCGCACCAAGCCGTAGATGCCGATCTTGAGCATCACGCCCGACAACATGGCCGAGACATGGCTCGGCGCGTTGGCGTGCGCCGATGGCAACCAGATGTGCAACGGGAACAGGCCCGCTTTAAGACCGAAGCCGAAGAGTGCCAGCCAGAACAACGGTGCCAGATCGGTCCGTTCGCGCAGCGGGCCGAGTTCCCAACTGCCGGCGCGCACGGCTAACAGAGTGAAAAAGGCAAACAACGCGAGCACCGCCGCGTGCGAGGCCGCCAGATAGAGCCAGCCCGCCGCGCGGACCGTGGGGCGCTGGCGGTTCAGCGTGATGAGAAAATACGCGGCTAGGGTGAAAAGTTCCCATGCAATGAGAAAGTGCAGGCCGTTGGCGGCTAACAAAACGATCCCGAGGTTGAGCAACATCACGTTCCACCAGACGCGGCCGGCACGTGCGGAACGCGGATGCTCGTGGTCGGCCCAATACTCACGCGCATAGACCGAGCATGCCCCGCCGACACCGCACAGCAACGCCATGAACAACGCGCTGATCGCATCGAGCCGCAGATACAGGCACTCGCCGCCCACCGCAATACCGCTGCGCCACACCCAATCCGCACCGCCACCTAACACGATCAACGCCGCCGTCAACGCCGCCGCGCAGCCGGTCAGCGTAGCCGCCAGCCAGATGCGGGGTGCCGCCCGCCCGGCCGCGATGCCCGTGAGCATCGCCACTGCGGAAACTAACAATGCGAGACCTGTACTCATGCTTTTCCCCCGGAGCCATCCTGCTATCGCCCGGCCGGGCGCAATCAAAATGCGCCGGGCGTTGCACGCGGTTGGCGTAACCCGGCACGGGCCGCCTGACCAGTGATTTATACGAAACTTCACGGCCGCCGCCGGACCGCGCGTCTCCAGACGCGCCCGCCTAAAGAAGCCGTGCTTTGGACTGCGGCGATCTATCGCCGCTTTCTGCGGCTGACAAATTTCCAACTTGGGTGCCGATCTTCCCGGGCAAGCCTGAACCCGGAGTCTTGGGAGATGGGGACGGCCCTTGATCGTGAACCACAGCGCCATCCCAAAGCGGTGAAGCACGCTTCCCCGCACTCCACAGTTCCCCACGACAATAAGGTCGTGGCTCCTCATGGCTCATGCATCCTCCAAGCGGACCGGCAGCGAGAACGCGAAGATCGCGCCGCCATCCGGGTGGTTCGAGGCGGTCATCCCGCCCCCATGCGCCTGCACGATGGTCCGGCAGATCGACAGGCCGATCCCCTGTCCCCGCTTCGAGTCGGTCCGGGGCTCCGTGCCGACGAAGTACCGTTCGAAGACGCGGCCGAGTTCTTCGGGGCGGATGCCCGGCCCGTGGTCGCGCACGGAAAAGAGGGCCACGCCGACCTCGAGCCGCACGCAGACTTCGATCCGCTCGCCCACGGGCGTATGGGAGGCGGCGTTCTCGATCAGGTTCAGGAGCACTTCTTCGATCAGGGAGGAGTCGACGTC
>JAPLUJ010000287.1 GCA_026397695.1 Verrucomicrobiota bacterium
AGCCCGCAATCATGAACATCAGCTCCAAAAAGTTTGAATTCCTCACTGCGAATCTTCAAAGGCAATTTGCAGGTGGGAGTAATGTTCAGCAAAACGCAAAAATCCTAGGAAGGCACTCCGGGAAAAAACGCGAGGTGGACGTCGCTATCCGAACAAGTGTAGCCGGCGAATCTCTCCTAATCGCAGTAGAGTGTAGAAGACGGGGACGGAAGAGCGATATAGCGGAGGTGGAAGCGTTCGCTAGCAAACTCGACGATATTGCCGCGCATAAAGGCATCATGGTGTCAGCAAAAGGTTTCTCGAAGACCGTGAAGCGCATCGCTACAGCAAAGGGCATCAGTCTCTACCGTTACGAAGACACCTTGAGTGATGGTTGGCCGAGCGGACTTGAGACGAGCGTCATCGTAGAAGTTTGGGAATTGCTCCCTATGGGAGCCTACATCAGACGGGTGGATGGCTCGACGACCAACATCCAAACAGACGACGAACATGAATACTTTTACGCTTCAGGAAATGAGGTTTTGCTCTCGACAGTATTGCGTATATTTTGGGAGATAGTCCCCGAGAAAGACAAATGTAATGGGGATCAATCATACGAGCACCGCATCGGCAGACTCCAATTCGAAGGCTTGGTTGATGATGAATCAAAAGTTGCTAAAGTGATGGGCTGGAAAATGGTGTTTCCTGAAGAGATATCGGCAGCAGAGCTTGAAGACAACGGCCCCTCCGGGAGTGCCCTCAGTCTTCTGATTCGCAGCACTCTGGTTCGAACGAACGACTCACATACAGCAGTTCAGCTCAAACTTCTCCTTTACGGACACCTAGAGATCACTGTTGGCCAACACGAGGTGTATGACCTTCCATTCACGTGAACGCGGATGCCCCTGCAAACCGGCAAATGAGAAACCGAATGCACAAGCATCCCATGCAAAATAGCCATTTATGGATGCTTTCCTGGAATGCTACAACTCACTCATGCATGGAGTCTTTGCTCACGAATAAAAAGGGACAGTCCTCGCATGGTAACATAAAAGTCTGTTATTTCGTGTCTAGCGGCGCTTCATTGGAGGGCGCGGCGCAGGTTTTTTGGGTATGTATTTGCCGGTGGGGAACAGGTGCAGGCACCGGGGCCGATAGCGGCGTGAATGGGGTCATTTCTCTCCCATTCACAAAAAAGCGCCCCGAAATTTCCGCGCAAGTATCAATCTATCAGGCATTCCCGAGATGTTGCCGGATCCAAGATGGATTCCTCCGGCAATCCACGACGGATCGCACACGGACGGTTGCCGATTCCACGGTGTAGTAAATGGCGAATGGAAAACGCTTTGACAGGGCGCGATGGAGGTTTTTGTATGCCTTGCGGTGAATGCCGCCGAGGATCCGGAGGGAATCGATGTCCGAGTAGAGGGTATCGAGGAAATAGGTGCCTAGGCCGCGTGAAATCCCTATCACGCAACCAAAGGCGTGATGCGTTCGAGTGCGTCGGCCTGTTGTTCGCGGGCGGCGGCGAGGTCGTGCATGTGCTGGAGGTTGAGCCAGTATTCGGGAGGGGTTCCAATGAGTTCCGACATACCTGGCAGTGCTCCGGTTCACAAAACGAGCCGGCAATCGTTCCGGGATTGACCGCCCAGCCGCCAACCGCCACTCCTTGCGCATGAGCTTCTTCGTGACAGGAACCGACACCGGTGTGGGGAAAACTCGCGTCACCCGTCTGCTTCTCGAAACTTTCCGCAATGCGGGCATCGACGCCGTCGGCTACAAACCCGTCGCCTGCGGCGACCGTGAGGACGGACGGATTCTCGCCGCCGCATCAGGCGGACTGCCCTTGGACGAAGTCAACCCGGTTCATTTCAAAACTCCCGTGGCACCCTTTGTCGCGGGCTTGCTTGAAAACCACTGCGTGAATCCGGCTGATCTGTTAGCCGGGTTCCGGCGTCTGGCCGCCGCGCACGCCACGGTCATCGTCGAGGGCGTGGGCGGCTGGGAAGTGCCGCTCGCCGCGAATTACCGGGTGTCCGATTTCGCCAAGGATTTGGGATTGCCCGTGATCCTGGTGGCCGCCAACCGCCTCGGTGCCCTCAACCATATCCTGCTAACCCTCGACGCCATCCGCATCAAGGGCCTGACCTGCTCGGGCATCATCCTCAACCAGCTCGACGACGAACTCAACACCGCCATGATCACCAACAAGGGCGTGCTCGAAAACCTCACCAACGTGCCGCTGCTGGATCACCTCATCTACAATCAAGATGTGCTCAACGAGGATGTCGTCCGACAATTAGGTCTTGCCGCCCCCCTGTCCGCATCCGGGTTGGCGGGTTGACGACTCTTTTCCCGCGCCGTGTGAACCCATGGCGAAAAATATCCTGTTGACAAATTGTTCCATTGAATCTACCATTGACCCATGGAAATTACCATCGACAAAGCGGGACGCCTGGTGCTGCCCAAACCGATCCGGGATCGCTTCAATCTGGTTGAGGGGACACAACTGAATGTGGAAATGGAAGCGGACGGCGTCCGGCTGCGCGTCCCAAACGGCGGATCTTCCTTGCGTCGCAAGCAGGGAATCATGGTGCATCACGGCAACGGCGTGGTCCACCTCGACGTGGCGGAGTTCATCCGCGGTGAACGAAACTCACGCACACTCCAATTGGCGGCAGTGCAAACCATCAAGCCATGAAGGTCTGCTTTGACAGCTCGGTCTTGGTGGCTGCGATAGTCGATCAACTCGCAAACCATGAGTCTGCCTGCGCGTGTTTCGTGCAGTAGGATATTTTCGACGAGGAGGTCGTCCGGCAATTAGGTCTCGCGGTCCCCGCGTCCTGAGCATCATCCACATAAAGGTCAAAAACTGGTTGACGCCTCAGCCAAGGCATGGTAAAATCCCATCATGGTAAAAACACAGGTGCAGATTCCAGACATGCTCTTCCGAGAAGCAAAACGACTGGCTGCGGAAAATGAAATGAGTTTTGCCGAGGTGGTGCGGCGAGGCTTGGAGGAAATCATCCGGCATCACCCACCGGGACGTTCACGCGTGGACATGTGGAGCCTGCCAGAAGCCTTCGATTTGGGCCAACCTCTGGCACCGGAAGCAGAATGGACTGCCCTTGGCCATGACTGATAATAATTCATTCACCCCATGATCAGCTTTGATACAAACATCGCCGTGTATGCGGCCAACAGCGCTTCTTCCATGCACCGTGCCGCAGTGGAGTTTCTGCAATCCCTTGCCTCCCGCCAGTCTCCCACCATTCATGCCCGCAAAAAATTTCCACGTCCGTCAGGCCGCCGTCTCCGCTCTGCGGGCATGGGCCAAAGGCCACGATTACGCCGACAGCCTGGTTGAACGCCGGATTGCTCCAGGCAATCCTCTTCGGCGTGTTGCGCCACCGCAGATTGTTAGACCATTGGATCGGCAAGCTCCGCGACGGCAAACTCGACCCGGAAACGCGCGATGTCCTGCGCGTCGGACTGTGCCAGATCCTCATCCTCGGACTGCCCGATCACGCGGCGGTCAATGAAACCGTGGAGGCCGGCAAGGCCAGCGTGCGCGGCTTGGTCAATGCCGTGCTGCGCCACGCCATCACCTCGCGCAAGCGTTTGTTAGACGACGTCGCGGACCTGCCCCCGGCGGTCGCCATGTCCCATCCGGACTGGTTGTTCAAGCGTTGGAAGACGGCTTTCGGCAAACGTGATGCGGTTGCGCTCATGGAGTGGAACAACCAGCCATCAGTGACGTATTGCCGCGTCAATCCCCTCGCCCGCGCCGTGCCGGAACTTCCCGGAAAACCATTGGATGATGCGCCGGGGTTCTATCAACTAGATGGCCCGCCGCCCGGCGCTTTGCTCGCGGCAGGCTCGATCTATATTCAGGATCCCGCCACCCGGCATGCGGTTGACTTGCTAGACCCGCATCCAGGCGAGCACCTCCTCGACGCCTGCGCCGCGCCCGGCGGCAAGGCCTTTCTCATCGCCGCCGCGCTCGGCTCGGCCGACCATCTGCTATGCACCGATGCCAACGAAAAACGCCTCCCGCGCCTCCGGCAAAACCTCGAACGCCTGCATGCCGGCATGGCCGCCATCGCCGTGCACGATTGGACCAAACCCGCGCCGCCCGCGTGGCACGCCGCCTTCGATGGCATCCTGCTCGACGTCCCCTGCTCTAACACCGGCGTGATCCGCCGCCGCGTCGATGTCCGCTGGCGACTGCAAGCACCCGATATCGCCACCATCGCCGCCACCCAACGCAAGATCCTCGAAAACGCCCTGCCCTGCCTAAAATCCGGCGGTCGCATGGTCTATTCCACCTGCTCGCTCGAGCACGAGGAAAACCTCGGTCAGGTCGATGGTTTTCTAGCAGACCATCCGGAACTCATGCTCCACTCGATCCGCGTGGCCCTCCCGTTCCGCGATCATACCGACGGCGCCTTCACCGCACGAATCGAACGGCGGTCCTGAGTCACCATATGGGTTGAATCTAACCGCTCTCGCCACTCCCGCCCGCGCGATCCACATCCGTGCTCCAAATGATAAATCCGCGGCGGGTGAAAAAAATGTCTTGCTTGAGGCTGGATTTCGCGTATTGCCTCGCGGCGCACCGGGTTCGGTGCGCATTGCGTGGCCGTTTGAAAGGCACCGCCCTTTTCCGGTCTGCATCGATGAGATGGATTGTTTGAGGTTCTTCAGACATCTCTCATCGCCCCGCCAGCCACCGGTCACCGGAGGAAGCTGGCCACCTAAACACATGACCCCGACCCGATTCGAGGCGTTGCCACTGGCCGCGCCGCTCCACCGCGTTTTGCGCGAACTCAACTACACCGTGCCCACGCCGATCCAAGCGCAGGCGATCCCCCTGCTGCTGCAAGGCCGAGACCTGTTAGGATGCGCCCAGACCGGCACCGGCAAGACCGCGGGCTTTGCCCTGCCGATCCTGCACGCCTTGCATGAACACCCGCGACAGGCCCGCCCGCGGTCGTGCCGCACCTTGGTGCTGGCTCCCACCCGCGAGCTCGCCGGACAGGTCGGCAAAAGTTTCGCAACCTACGGCCAGCACGTCCGGTTCCGCCATACCCTCGTGTACGGCGGCGTCGGCCAGGTGCCGCAAGTCAATGCCATGCGCGGCGGTGTGGATGTGCTGGTGGCCACCCCGGGTCGTTTGTTAGATCTCATCGACCAGGGCCACATCGATCTCTCACAGGTAGAGTTTTTCGTTCTGGATGAGGTGGACCGCATGCTCGACATGGGATTTTTACGCGACGTGAAGCGCATTGTTGCGTTGTTGCCCGCGCGGCGTCAGTCGCTGTTTTTCTCTGCCACGCTGGCGCCGGACATCGTAGAACTGGCACACACCATTCTGCGGGATCCGGCGCACATCCGCATCGCTCCCGAAACAACCACCGCCGAAAACATCGACCAGCAAGTGTGCTTCTTGACGCGCGAGGACAAGCGTCCGCTGCTAGAGCAATTGCTGCGCGCCCAAGCCGGAGCCAAGGAACAGAAACTCACCATTGTCTTCAGCCGCACCAAACACGGCGCTAACAAACTCGCCAAGAGCCTGTGCGCGGCGGGCTTTGGTGCCGATGCGATCCACGGCAACAAAAGCCAGGCGCAGCGCGAGAAAGCGCTCGACCGCTTCAAACGCGGTCTCACGCCCGTGCTGGTCGCTACCGACGTCGCCGCCCGCGGCGTGGATGTCAGGGCCATTGGTCTGGTGGTGAACTACGACCTGCCTAACGAACCGGAAGCTTATGTGCATCGGATCGGCCGCACCGCGCGGGCCGGCGCCGATGGCCGTGCGGTGTCGTTCTGCTCGGAAGAAGAACTCGAATTCCTCCGCGAAATCGAAAAGATCATCCGCATGACTATCCCCCGCTGGGACGACCATGCCTGGCACATCGAGGCCCTGGCTGAGCGCCATGCACGCGGAAAAACCGCCAGCTTCAGTAAAACACCCAAGCCATCTAACAATGGTGGCCGGGGTGGCCGGAGCCGCTTTCACAGCCGCAGCCGGCGGTGATAGGGCGGTGATCGCCAACAGTGATTTTCGGGGAGCGTCGGCGTCCCGCTGGCCGTGTTCGGCATCCTGCCGAACACTCAAAGAATATCACCTGCTGCCCGGTAATGGTGGCCACTCCCCGGTTTCCATCAATGCGTCCGTGGGCATCAATAAGCATCCGCTCGTTCTGGTCATAATGGGCACCGTCAGACTCGGCATCCCCCGCGAACTGGTGGAGATGGGCTTCGATAAGGTCGGAGAGATGCTGGATAGTGGAAAGAGGTTTCGTCGGTTTCGTGGCCATGCCCACGGTGCGGTGTCAACACCAGGAAGAGAAGATTTTGAAACACCAAGGCGCCAAGGACGCCAAGGGATGCGGGAGAGATTGAGGATTGAGGATTGAGGATTGAGGATTGGAAGAAGTCATTGGTCATGAGTCATTGGTCATTGGTGAAGAGGAAGAAAAGAGAGAGAGAAGAAGTCATTCGACAGGAGCATGGGCATTCCTGCCCGTGTCTTTCTTCAAATCTTCTCTTCTCTCCAATCATCAATCCTCAATCCCCGATCTTCGATCTCTTCTCTTCAGAGGTAGACCGTGGCGACCCGCCGCGCCGACTTGGAAGAGGGGCCGGAAGAATTCCCTTGCGGAAACGGCGCGGGGTCGATAGACGGGGATTGTCTGATGACGCTTTACAGCGACGGTGGACGAAGTCTGCACTTCCGGGTTCTGTTTGTACTGTAACACGAGCGCGCTCGTGAGATGGTGCAAACCGAACGCGTTCGTGAACAAAACTGTTAGCCAATAAAAATAATGTTCCGCCCATTGTTTTCATTTTCATTACTGCCATTCTTGGCATCGCTCTGCGTCGCCGATCCTATTGAGGTGCGACCGTTACCTCTGGGATACGTATATCCGGTATTGCCTGCAGCCTATGAAGGAAAGACTCTTTCCGAGTACGGAGCGATCAAATCAATTGAGGTGATCGACAGGAAGATCCAACCACATTCAAAGCCATCACCCTTGCATAATGACACAATCAGAAAGCTGATATTCGAACACCGACTGGCCCACCCGAGTTCCTTTTCAATGCTAGAATTGGAGTCTGACAGAAAGCTTGTAGTCACATTTGTAGACGGCACGCGGTTTGAATACTTCCACTCCACTCTGCAAAGCATCGCCTCACCGAACAAGCCAGCGATTTCCTGCATGCTTTTGCCTGAGGCTAATTACAGGAAGGACCGAATCCCAGTGTCTGACAAATCCAATAGAGGCGAACAAGCCGTGCCATCCGACGGGCATAAGCCATCCAATTCCGCCCCATCATCTGACACAACCGCGCCCGCGGATGCACATTGAACGTTTTGGGTGAATAGAATCACTCAGAAAAAATGCCGCTTGACAACGTGTTGCAAATGCCACATAGTCGCCGCATGAAGTCCGCCGCCGTTCACAGTAGAATTCAGCCTGAGATCAAGGAGCAGGCTGAAACCATTCTCCATCGCCTGGGATTGAGCCCCACCGAGGCGATTCGCATGTTTTACAGCCAGATTACTCTGAGGAATGGCTTGCCATTCGATGTGACCATTCCCAATGAGGAGACGGTCCAGGCCTTGGAGGACTCAAGGGCCGGTCGAAATTTGGAGCGGTTTGATTCGGTTGAAGAGCTTTTTGAGAGCTGGAAGGCATGAGGAACATCTTTCAGACCAGCCAATTCAAGAAGGATTTCCAGGAGCTCCATTGGAATCGCGACATCATGATCATCCGCTGAGCGGTAAGTGGACCCGATCCCGTGATTGCCACGTAGAGCCAGACTGGGTCCTGATTTACAGAATTGATGGTGACAGCCTATATCTTGAGCGAACCGGTAGCCACAGCGATCTCTTCAGGTAGAAAAGACACCCAACAAGTTGCTCTGGCAAAGCGACACAGTAGGGGATTTCGGAGGCGGCAAACAACAGGCGAGGACGCCCGTTGGCCCTGACAGCCGGGACGGCTATCCTCCCCTCGGAGATAGGAGATCGAGGATCGAGGATCATCCACAATCTCTTCCTCTTCTCTTCACCAATGACTAATGACCAATGACCACTCCTACCCTCTATTCGAAGGTCACTCCTTTGTCAGTTTTGTCAGCTTCGTCACATCCCAAGCGGGCACTCCGAGATCAGCGGCGATTTCGTTGAACTCGGTCACTTCCGCTGCGGTGAAGAGCAGTCCGCCGGCCTGATCGGATTGTTTGCGGGCGGCTGCTTCGATCTGGCCCGGAAGCATCGCACCTTCATTGCCGTGGCCGAGGATGTCATCGAGCACCGCCTTGAGGTTGTCGATCTGACTGCGGCCGCAGGCAAAATCGCCACCTGAAATAGCTTCCGGGTGGATCACTTGAAAATAGAAAACCGGGGTGTTCTTTTCACCTTGGGCGACAAGTTTGCGGCCGCGCAGGGTCGGCAGCGAGCCGCCTATCAGCGCGCCGAAAATTTCGTTGAGCAGGCACATGCCATATCCCTTGTGACCGCCAAAGGGCAACAGCGCCGCAACCGCATCGGGATCGGTGGTGGCGTTGCCATGGGCGTCCACGGCGGCGCCCGGTGGCAGGGATTTCCCTTCGCGTTTCAACGCCTGGACGCGTCCCATCGCCACGGTGGATGTCGCCCAGTCCATCACGATCGGGAAACCGCCGACATTATTGTTAGGTATGCCCCATGAATGCGGGTTGGTGCCGAGCGTGGGGAATTTCCCTCCAAAGGGCACCACTTCGGCGAGCGCCGACGTGCAATTCGTATAAGCATAGTAGCCACGCTCCGCGGCTTCCATCACATAACCGCCACCCCATAAATAGTGGAACGCATTGTCCACCGCAATCTGCGCGATGCCATACCGGTCGGCCAGTTCGATGCCGCGGTCGATCGCCCGATAGGCCACCGACTGGCCAAGCTTCTTGTGGGCGTTCCACCGCTCACTGGCCGGGAACCGCGATGGCAGCACTTCGATTTCCGCGCCCGGCACACAACCGCCCACGGCCGATCCGAACAAGTGGTCGAGGTGCAGTGCCTTGAGCGCGTGGTGAGTGCGGATACCGTGGCGGGCAGCCTCGGCTGCCAGCTTGGCACCCTCGGCGGCTTCCTGGCGCGTGTAGCCGCGGGCCTGATAGGCGCGGGAAACCAGCGCGTCGTGGTCGGCACGGGGAATGACGAGGAATTCGGACATAAGTACAACTGATTGTTAGTTTTGAAGCATGAGGATTGGTTCAACGATCGAGAATCGCGTTCCAATGAGCGATTTCAACTTTTTTGGTTTCAAACAGCGCGGTGGTGTCGTCGTGGATGGTGATGGAGGTGATCTTGTCGCCCACCCCGTTGAATTTGCAGCCGCGTTCGCCGGTGTTGTTTTTGCCGGTGATTTTTTCCACCACGTCCATGCCGTTAGTGACCTGGCCGAAGACCGAGTGGCGGTTGTCGAGAAACGGGGTGGCCGTGGTGGTGATGAAAAACTGCGAGCCGTTGGTTCCCGGACCGGCATTGGCCATCGAGAACACGCCCGGCGCGCGGTGGCGCAGCTCGGGATGGAATTCGTCGGCGAACTTGTAGCCCGGGCCGCCGCTGCCGCTCTCCGTGGGATCGCCGCCTTGCAGCATGAAACCCTCAATCACGCGGTGAAACGCGATGTTATCGTAATACCCGCGACGGGAGAGATTGAGGAAATTGGCGCAGGTCAGCGGAGCCTTGGAGGCGTAGAGGGTGGCATCGATGTCGCCTGCGGTGGTGTGAACGGTGATTTTGATGTCGGACATGGACGGCAGATAACACCGGAACCGCCCCGCTGGCAATCACCGGCTCAACTCAAATAATGGACGCCCTCATGAAAATCAGCATTTCCGATCCCCGCCATTTCAGTTTTAACTTGGCGCGTGGACTACTCCTCGCTCATCGCCAAACACCGCGACCGCTACGCCGAATTGCAAGAGGCGGTGGGCAACCCGGATCTGTTTGCCGATCCCCAGCGTGCCACCGCCATCCTGCGCGAATACCGCAAACTCAAACATACCCTCGACCTCTGGGAAAACCTCCAGTCCGCCAAACGCCACCTCGCCGATAACCAGGAACTCTCAAAATCCGACGATTCCGAATTAGCCGCCATGGCCGCCGAGGAACTTCCCGGCCTTGAAGCCACCATCGCCACGCTTGCCGGTGACCTCCAATACGCGCTGCTCCCGGCCGACCCTAACGAAGACCGCGACGCGCTCATTGAAATCCGCGCCGGTGCCGGCGGCGATGAGGCTTCGCTCTTCGCTGCGGATTTGATGCGCGTCTATCAACGTTATGCCGACCTGCGCGGGTGGAAATGCGAGCACCTCGAAAGCAGCCCGTCGGATGTCGGCGGCTTCAAGGAAGTCATCCTCAAAATCACCGGCGACGAGGTTTTCCGCTATCTGAAATATGAATCCGGCGTCCACCGCGTCCAGCGCGTACCCGCCACCGAAGCCCAGGGCCGCGTCCACACCTCCACCATCACCGTGGCCGTGCTGCCCGAAGCCGAGGAAGTCGATGTCGATATCAAACCCGATGACCTGCGCATCGAAGTCTGCCGCTCCGGCGGTGCCGGCGGCCAACATGTCAACCGCACCGAATCCGCCGTGCAGATTTTCCACCTGCCCACCGGCATCTATGTGCGCTGCGAGGAAGGCCGCTCACAAATCAAAAACAAGGAACTCGCCCTGAAAATCCTCCGCTCCAAACTCTACGAACAAAAACTCCGCGACCAACAGGACGCCTATAGCTCCCACCGCCGGTCATTGATAGGTTCGGGCGACCGCTCGGAAAAAATCCGCACCTATAACTTCCCGCAATCCCGCGTCACCGACCACCGCATCGGCCTCACCTCCCATAACCTCGCCGCCATCATGGCCGGCGACCTGTCGGAATTCACCGCCGCCCTGCAAAAAGCCGAAATGGCCGAACGCCTCAAGGATGCGGGCGTGTGAGGACGGCGGTTTCCCATCGCGGTGCTTGGCCAGCGAAATGAGGAAGCGGTCTAACATGTCGCGGGGTTTTCGCGGAATCCCGCGCAGGGTCTCCGGCGAATCGGGCGCGGGAACAGCAGCAAGAGGGGCACGGGCGGCCCGCCCGTTCTGGTGGTGAAGAACACGGGCAGGCTGCCCGTGCCCCACTTGCAAGAGCACTGCCATTACAAGCATAGCCCCTTAACTTGACGCGCATGCCCTCTCACCGCAAACCCAGCGAGGCAACCAGCGCGGCGGCGAGCTGGTCTAGCAGCAAAGCGGGGAACAATCCGGGCATGACGAGCGCCATGCCCGGCAGGATTCCCACTATTGGCTCACTTGAAAAGTTCGCAGTGGGTACCGGTCCGGATGAGTACCAGCAGCTCGTCGGTGCGTTGGTAGTCTTTTTGAAGTACTTTTTGTAAACGACCTCGCGCATTAGGATTCGAGGTCTGCTTTGAGGGCGGCAATCGTGGCGAAACGCGGCAAGCCTGCAAGCGGTTCGCCGAGGGCTTCGAGCGTTGTCTCGTTGGGTTCGGGTTCCTCAACGAGCAGGGTGACGACCGCCAGCGCCGGACCCGTGACCGGTTCGGCAAGGGTCAGGATTCCGTCAGCCGATACGGAGGCTTGGATGGTTTTCAAGGTGGCTGCCATGACGGGAATATAGGCGCTGGAAGCACCCGGCGCAAGCAGCATTGCCGTACTGTTCGGAGGGGTGGTCCGTTCCGACAATCCCCGCATGTGATTCTCGATCTGCGTTAGTCGGCAACCGCCCCCTCACCTCAAACCCAGCGAAGCAACCAGCGCTGCGGTGATCGGGTCTAGCAGCAGCGCGGGGAACAAACCGAGCACGACGAGCGCCATGGCCGGCAGGGCGACTGCCAGGAAATGCGCCGGCGACATCGTGGGACCCGCAGCGGCGTTGCCGCCGTCGGGGGTGTCCCTGACGAAGGCCTGCTTCAGGACTGATAGATAGTAGTAGAGCGAGATGGCGCTCATGATGGCGGCCAGGCCGACCAGCCATGTTAGACCGGGCGTGCCGCCTTTGGTGGACTCGGCCATGGCCGCGCTGAACAGGGCGAACTTGCCGACAAAACCGGCCAGTGGCGGAATGCCCGCCAGCGATGTTAGAAAAACCAGCATTGCCACCGCCTGCCATGGCGAGCGGTGGATGAGGCCGGCAAAGGCCGCGGGTGAATCATTGCCGCGGTCGCGCTCGACGGCGGCGGTCACTGCGAGCGCGCCGAGGGTGGCCAGGCCATAGACGATCACATAGAACAAAGCGGCCCCGGCAGCGGAGGGGCCATTGGCGCTCATCGCCACTAGCAGATAGCCGGTGTTGGCCACCGCCGAGTATGCTAACAACCGCCGTACGCTGGTCTGGGCCATCGCCAGCACATTTCCTAACACCATCGACACGGCGGCCAGAACCGCCAGCCACGGCGACCAACCGGCGACCATGCCACCCCAGGCGGCGGAGCCGGAGACGGAGGCGGCGTGGAAACCGAGCATCAGAACCCGCACGAGCACCACCATGCCCACCACCTTGGAGGCGGCGGCAACCAGTGCGACACTGGTCGCCGGTGCGCCCTGATAGACATCGGGTGCCCAGTAATGAAATGGTGCCGCCGCCAGTTTGAATCCCAGTCCCACCACCACCATCACCAATCCGGTGACCGCCAGCGCGGAGGGCGGACCCGCACCGAGCGCGTCTGCCACGCCCGCCAAGGTGGCGGAATGCGCGAAGCCATAGAGGAAACTCAAACCGAATAACAGAAATGCCGCGGAAACACCCCCAAACAGGAAATACTTGAGGGACGCCTCGGCAGCGCGCGCGGTGCGTGAAAACCCAACTAACAGATAGAGCGACAGGCTCGCCAGTTCCAGCGCCACAAACAGAAACAGCAGGTGGTTCGTGCCGGTGGTCAGCAGCAAGCCGGTCAGCGCGAAAAGCATCAACGCGTAAAACTCGCCGGGCTGTGGAATTTCCCCCCGCGCGGGCGGCAACAGCACCGCTAACAATCCCAAACCGAGCACCACCGCCTTGAAGATATGTGCCAACGGGTCGATCACGATCAGGGATTTGCCGGAATCCACATCCACCGGAACATAACACAACGCGAGACCCGCGAGCACGACCCCGCACGCGGCGATGACGATGGCCACGCGGTTGCAGATCGGTTTGCCGGATTGTGCTTCGACGGCCACGGCGGCACCGAGCAGCACCAGCGCCGTGAGCACCAGCACGGACTCCGGCAGCAATTGCATGAATAGGGTGGAATAGTTCACGGTAAGTATAGAATCGAGTGGAACACGGGCGAGCGTAGACCGTCGTCAATGAGAACGACCCAGGGTTTCGGATAGAGCCCGATCGCCAGGGAAACTGCTATCAACAACGAGATGGCGGAAATCTCCGGCCATGTCAGCGGCGGCAGCAACGATGGCGGTGTGTCGGTCGCATTTCTAACCGGGAAAAACGCTTTGTGCAAGGCGCGCAGTGAAAACGCGCCGGTGATGACGATGCCAAGCGCGACGACAGGCACCAACCACGGCGAGAATTGCCAGAGTCCGATGGCCACCGAGATTTCCGCCACGAAGCCGCTGAAGCCCGGCAGTCCCATCGACGCCGCGGTGGCCAGGGTGAAGCCAATTGCCGCGCCGGGCAGGGTGCGCCACAGATCGAACTCCCGCAATTCCGTTAGATCGCGGGTATGGGTGCGTTCATACACCACGCGTCCGGCAATACCGAAGAGCAATCCGGCGATGATGCCGTGGGAGATCATTTGCAACGCCGCGCCGCGCAGCCCCCAGTGGGTGCCCGCCGCTATACCTAACAACACAAACCCCATGTGGCTGACACTCGAATAACCGATGACAAACTTGAGATCCTTCTGCGACAACGCGGTCAGCGCCCCGTAAACGATACCGATCAGCGCGAGGCCGGCGATCACCGGTTTCCATTGCTCGAAGCCCTGGTGACCGGTCGGCGCCCAGGTGTGGAACGGCCACATGCCAGCCAGCACCGCGAAGCCGACGAAAAGAATCGGAAACGCCCATGCCTGAAGCGCCGGCGAATAATGCGCGCCCGCCAGATGGGCGATATCAAAACTGGTGCCGCCCGACGCGCCATAGGCCACCACCAGGCCGATGAGAATCAGGGCGCTCGAACCGATCGAATACATCGTGAGTTTCATCGCGCCGTACTCCTTGTTAGTGGAACCCCAGATGGCGATGAGCATGTATTTCGGCAGGATCACGATTTCATAACAGACAAAGAGCAGGAACGCGTCGCGGCTGAGGAACACGCCGTACACTCCGCCGATGATCGTCATGAAAAACGCGAAGAACGCGCGCGGCCGGCGCTCCACATTCCAGGAAAACAACACCCCGGCGATCGCCACTATGCCTGTTAGCAACAACAACGTCAGCGCGAGTCCGTCGGCCGCCAGATGAAAACGAATACCGAAACCCGGAATCCACGGCCGGTCGAACGACCAGACGGGATCCAGCGGATTGTTCAGACGTGCCAAACAGGAAACAGCGGCAGCCACCGCGCCGACAAGTGAAGCCAGCAGGGCGATGACCCGCGACGCGATGGCCATGCGGGCGGGCAGCAGGAGCACCAGCAATGCCCCGGCGAAAGCGGATAGAATGGTCCATGCAGGAGTCATAAGATCGGGCGGAGAAGTTCTAGCAGGCGGAGCGTGTCACCATTGATGAATTGAAGGAGTGCTTGCGGCCACAGGCCGGGGATGACGATCATGGCGATGGCGGGCGCGAACAACCAGCGTTCGGAGCGGGTGAGGTCCGACCACTTGGCCATGGACGGGCGCAATGGTCCGTGAAACACCTTGCGGATCAGGCGCAGCAGGAACACCGCGGTGAGCAGCAGGCCGATCAACGAAATCGCGGCGGACCATGGCACCAGCCCGAACACCCCGTTGAAGATGAGGAATTCACCGACAAACCCGCTCAAGCCCGGCAACCCGAGTGATGCTAACAATGCCAGCCCCATCAGACCGGCAAACACCGGCATGTTAGCACGCAGGCCGCCAAAATCGTTCAGGCCGCGTGCTCCCCCGCCGCGCACTTCCAGAATGCTCACACCAAAAAACAGCACCGACGCAATGATCCCGTGATTGAACGCCTGCAGGACGACGCCCGACACGGCCGCGGCGATTGCATCGCGGTTTGTGCATGCCGCGGCCACTGCCGCCACCGCCAGCACGCAGTAACCGAGGTGATTGACCGACGAGTAGGCGAGTATGCGTTTCAAATCCGTTTGCGCGAGGGCCGCCACCGCCCCTAACAACACGGTCGCCACCGCCAGCGCGGTCAACCATGGCGCGAGTCCCGGCAACACCTCGGGAAAGATCGGCAGAAAAACTCTCAGCAAACCGTACACCCCCATTTTCGATAGCAGACCGGTAAGCAACATCGTGACCGGTGTCGGCGCCTCCGCATAGGCATCGGGCAACCACGCGTGGAATGGCACCACCGGGATTTTCACCGCCAGCCCGAGAAACACCGCCACCGCCGCCGCCGTGAGCAGGGTGTGGCCGCCAATACCTGTTAGTACAAATGACCGCCCGAGGCCCGCTGCCAGTTCGTGATGTGCGGCAAGCTGGCTGAGAGCCGCGAAATCCATCGTTCCGACCGACATCTGCAAGGCCAGAAATCCTAACAACATGGACACGCCGCCGCCGAGTGTCACGATGAAGAAGCGCAGGGCAGCGCGGGGCGCGCCCTGGCCGCCCCACAGCCGGATCAGGAGGTAGGCGGGAATCAGGGTCATTTCCCAGCACAGGAACCACGGGATGAAATGACGCGCCGTGAACACCCCGCAGAGCATCGATTGCATCACCAGGATCAAGGCGCAATAGGCGCGATCCCCGATGTCCAATCTAGCAGAAACGCCCAGCGCTGAAAAGGTGACCAGCGAGGTGAGCAGCAGGAACAAGCACGAAGTGCCATCGACGCTGAAGGCCAGATGGATGTTCGCATCGGGCATCCACGGCAGCGACCACTCGGCCATCACACCGCTGCCGGAACCCGTGTGCTGGAATTGCATAACTGCTAACAACACAAGCGGCAGCACGGACCACACAGTCGCGAAGCACACCGCGCCCATGCGGCCCAACCCGGGCCAGACTGCGAGCAGCGCGGCACCGACCAGAGGAAGTAGCAAGAGAGTGAGTAATAACATGACGTGACTAAGCGCTGAGCCAGAAATAGAGAATGAGGAGAACCGACATGCCGAGACCGATGGCCCGGAGATATCCCTGCGGTTTGCCAGCCTGGCTGCGGGAAGCCGAGTCGGCGCGGTTTTGCAAGCCGCAACACAAGCTGTCAAAGCCGTCGTTCAGGCCTTTTTCGTCGGACACCCCGGTCCAGCGCCCGAACCTCTTGATGCACGATTCACCCACCGCCATCAGCGGCACGAATATCTGGCGTTCAAGGGCATCCACCGCACCGGCGCAAAATGCCAGCGGGCCGATGATGGTTTTTTCGTAAAGCGCGTCGAAGCCCATCGCCTGCTCCAAGAACTTCCAGATACCCGCGAGTTTTCCGGCCATGGGATCGGGCGCCGCGCTATCACCGGAGACATTCCGATAGACCTGCCATGACGCGCCGACCCCCAGGGTGACGATGACCAGCGACAAGCCGATGAGTTTGAGGGCATCGGGTTTCACCAGCGCGCCCGGATGACAAGTTGCCGCCTCGCCCTTGATCCACTCTTCAAACCACGGCCAGGCCGGCGTGCCAACGATTGCTAACAGGACCGCGCCGGCGGCGAGAACGTAGAGCGGCACCAACATGATGGACGAACTTTCGTGCGGGTGATGCACGCCCGGTTGGCGCGCCACACCGTAGAACACCAGCAGCGCCTGACGCGTCATGTAGAATGCCGTGAGCAGGGCGGCGGCAACCGTTAACAAAAACGGCCCGTAACCGCCGGGCCAGTTCATGGCACCATGCAGGATGGCCTCCTTGCTCCAGAAACCCGAGAACACAAACGGAAATCCCGCCAGGGCCATCATGCCAATCGCATAAGTGATGAAGGTTTTGGGCATTGCCGCACGCAGGCCGCCCATGCGGCGGATGTCCTGCTCCTCATGGCAACCGTGGATCACCGATCCTGCTGATAGAAATAACAGCGCCTTGAAAAACGCGTGGGCAATCAGGTGGAACATCGCCACCGCCACCCCGCCGGTTCCCAGCGCCACCATCATGAAGCCAAGTTGCGAGACGGTCGAGTAGGCGAGGATGCGCTTGATGTCGGTCTGTGCCATGGCGACCAGCGCGGCATAGAGCGCGGTGATCCCGCCGATCCACGCGGCGGCAGTTAGAGGGACGGACTGGAGACCGCCGATTCCAAATATCGGATAGGTGCGGGCCACCAGGAACACCCCGGCGGCGACCATGGTCGCGGCATGGATGAGTGCGGATACCGGGGTTGGGCCTTCCATCGCATCGGGCAGCCAGGTGTGCAACGGCACTTGGCCGGACTTGCCCATGGCCCCCACTAACAGCAAGAGCGCGGTGGCGGCGGAAACCGTCAGGCCGCCGATGGTGGTGATGCCGGCCAGCGAGGTGAGGACTCCGGATTCCAGCAAGCCGTTGCCATGGTCGTAAAAGAGCAGCGTGCCGGACTGTCGATAGAGCCAGATCATGCCAATGAAAAACGCCATGTCACCGACGCGCGTGGTGATGAACGCCTTCTGGGCGGCAGCGGCGGCCGGGGGTTTTTCAAAATAAAAGCCGATGAGCATATACGACGCCAGCCCGACCAACTCCCATGCCATGAACAGCAGCAACAGGCTGTTGGCCAGCACCACTAACAACATCGCGCCGCAGAACAACGACAGGAACCCGAAGAAACGCCCGAAGCGCGCCTCCTTTTCCATGTAGCCGATGCTATAGATGAAGATCCACAGCGCGACAAAAGTCACCATTGCCGCCATCGCCGCACTCAGCGGATCGAGCACCAGGCCGACTTTGAGCGCCACATCGCCGAAGGTGAACCAGGTGAGCGGAGGAGCCACAAAGCGGAACGGCACACCTTCCTCCGCCGGGGCCAGCGTGCAGACAAATGCCGCCAGCGCGATCACGCAGGCAACAAACAACGCGCCGATTGCCAGGCGTGAGGCGAGGCGGCCGAGCCTGTTAGGCAGGAATGCGATGATGCCGCCGGCCAGCAACGGCAGGAATGGCACCCACCACAGCAGGCATGGAAGATGAGGTATAAGTGCTTCAGCCATGGAGTGAGTCGAGGCGGTTGAGATCGGTCGAGCGGGTGTGGCGGAAAACCATCAGGATGATGGCCAGGCCGACGGCCGCTTCGGCGGCCGCAATGGCAATCGAGAACAGCACAAACATCGGACCGATGAGATCCGGGTCGGGCGGACCGTAGCGCCAGAAGGCGATGAAATTGATATTGGCCGCATTGAGCATCAGTTCGATGCCGACGAGGATGAGGATCACGTTGCGGCGGGTCAGCACGGCGAACAGGCCGAGCGTGAACAAGAGCGAGGAAAGCGTGAGCAGAAGCGGGAGCGGCGTCATGATTCGTTAGAGGTTGGCGGATTCTTGGTGGGATCCGTTACGCAGGATGCGTCACGGTGCACGCTGGAAGCGTGCGCTCCCCTGGCGAACAACGCGGCACCGATCATCACGGCGGTGAGCAGCACGCCCACCGCGAGCACGGCCGGCGCATAGGTGGTGAACAATATCCTGCCCAAGGTTGCCAGCGGAAGCGCGGGGGCTTCGTCGGTGCCGGGCGGCAGATCTCCCGTCCGCGAAACCGCATAGAGCAGCACCGCTGCCACCGGCAGCACGCAGGCCAACCCGCTGACCAGCGCACCCGGGCGCCGCGCGAGTTCCTCCGCCTCGTCGCCGGGCCGGGTGATCAGCAGCGAGAAAACGATCA
>JAPLUJ010000656.1 GCA_026397695.1 Verrucomicrobiota bacterium
CCGGTCCCGGGGTTTATATCTGCAACGAGTGCATCGATGTCTGTGCCAACATTCTCGAAAAGGAACTCGGCGGCTCCCCCTCCAAAGGCAAAACCTCCGTGGAAAAGCCCGGCTTCAAAATCCCCTTTCCGGCGGCCATCCTGGCCAAGCTCAATGAATTCGTCATCGGCCAGGAAAACGCCAAGAAAGTGCTTTCCGTCGCGGTTTACAACCACTATCAGCGCCTCCGCCAGGATCAGGCCAAGCTGCACGAGGAATTCAAGGATGTGGAAATCGAGAAATCGAACATCCTGCTGTTAGGTCCCACCGGTTCGGGCAAAACGCTGCTCGCACGCACCCTGGCCCGCGTGCTCGACGTGCCGTTCTGCATCGTGGACGCCACCACCCTCACCGAGGCCGGCTACGTCGGCGAGGATGTGGAGAACATCATCCTGCGCCTGCTGCAAGCCGCCGATTTCGATGTCGCCCGCGCCGAACGCGGCATCATCTATGTGGATGAAATCGACAAGATCGGCCGCAAGACCGAGAACGTCTCGATCACCCGCGACGTTTCAGGCGAAGGCGTCCAACAGGCGCTCCTCAAGATCCTCGAAGGCACGGTGTGCAACGTGCCCCCCCAAGGAGGCCGCAAGCATCCCCAACAGGAATACATCCAGGTCAATACCGAGAAAATCCTCTTCATCGTGGGCGGCGCGTTCATCGGTCTGGAAGACTTGATCCGGCGCCGCCTCGGCAGCAACACCCTCGGCTTCCATGCCCGCAATCCTATCGGAAACCTCGACGACGCGTCGGTGAACATCCTCGAACGGGTGCAACCCGAAGACCTGTTGCACTACGGACTCATCCCGGAATTCATCGGCCGTCTGCCTGTCATCTCCGCGCTGCGCAAACTCACCGAGGACGAATTGATGGCCATCCTCACCGAACCGAAAAACGCGCTCGTCAAACAATATGGCAAACAACTCGCCATGAACGGGGTGAACGTTCGCCGCGACACCGCTGCCCGCGCGTTGCGCTCGATCTTCGAGCGCCAGAAGCTCGACGTCATGTTCGACATCCCGTCGCGCGAAGACATCGAGGCCGTCACCATCAACCGCCAGGTCGTCCTCGGCGAACGCACGCCCAGTATCCGCCGCAAACGCGCTGAACGGGACGCGGCGTAATGCCAGATCAGAGGTCAGGGGATGGAAGATAGAGGATGAAGCATGCGGCGCGTGAAGGCCAATGCGTTTAACCTCCATGGACAAACAGGAACCACGAGCGGATGTGCGGCGAGATCGCAGCCTGACTGCCATCCAATGATCTCAGGCATCCGTCCCTAACGATACTGGTCCGGCGGCTGCGATTCGACCCGCGGGTTGCCTTTGACGAGGTCGCGGCCGGAGGGTTGCCCGTCCATGCCGGTGATGCCCCAATCCTCCGAGTGTTTGCCATACTCGGAGTGGAAGACGCGCAGGTTGGCATTGGCAATGAATTCGGGATGCTCGACGAGCACATCATAGGGGCCGGCCCGGCTGAAGACCTTGGTCATGATAGGTATCAGATCCAGAATGAAGAGCGTGCCGAAAATCACCATGAATTGGAACAACCCGGCGATCCATTTATGACCCTGCTCGCTCTGCTCCACCGGATCGGCATCCGGCGAGGGAACGAAGATCACGCGGTAAAGTCCCATGGTTTCCTCCATCGGATCCAACACCCCGTTCATCTTGCGTTCGATCCGCTGGATGTGCGGGAGGTAACGCTCGTCGTGGCGTTTCGAATTGCTGGTGTGGGTGGTTACCAGCGCGGTGGTCTGTTCGTCGAGTCGCGCGAGTTGCTGGGGATGCTCGGTTTCCAGGGCGGCGATTTCCGCGTTCACTTTGGCCAGGCGCTCCTTGCGGATGCGTTCTTTTTCCTTGGCTTCCTCGATGAACGCATCCCGCTTGGTGACCAGTCCGTCCAAATATGCATTGCGATCCACGAGGCGTGCGGCGGCGAGTTGTTTGTCACTGGCGAGCAGGGCGTCGTGCTGGGCGTTGACGGTCGTGTTCAAGCGCTTCATCTCCAAGCTCACCGCCTTGTCGCGTATCTGCAAATCCTTGGTGCGCGGACCGGTGCCAGCCTTTTTCGGCTCAGGATAAAATTCATTCGTCAGCCCGCTGCTTTCCCGCGCGATGGCCTCGACGAGCCGTCGATGCAAATCCTGCTTTTCCTCGAGCTGCGTCTTGGTTTTGGCGATCGTCTCCTTGAGTGCCTCGATGCTCGCGAGCACGTTGCGCGTTTCGCCACTTGCCGGGGCGACGAAGTCCGACTCGCCAGCCTTGCGCCGTTCGTCCTCTATCCGTTTGTCGGCATATTCATCCGGATTGAGGATCGCTGCCTCCAAGTCAGGCAGTTGGCCGACCAGCGCGTCACGCTGCGTGGTATAAACGGCCACCAGTTGTTTGCGCGCGGCGGTTTCATCCTCGCGGATTTTGCGCAATTCCGCCGCCAACTCGGCACGCTTGCCAGCCTCTTCCTCGCGCAGCGTATTGAGCTTGCCCTGCAGTTCGGTTTGCATGCGGAAGGTGATGGCCGGACGATACTGATCGAGGCAAAACGGGAAACTGATCGCCACGCTGATCACCGCCGAAAGGGCGAAGCGAAAAACCACCTGCATGAAGCGCCGCCACCACGGCTGGAACGGCCGATAGGTCGCGAGCAAAATGCGGTCCGTGTTCATGATCACGAACGCCCAGGCCATCGCAATGGCCATCACGGAAAACCACGGCGGCTCGGCAAAACGGTTCTTCGCATAGAAAACCATCCCGAGAAATGACATGATCGCAGGAATCAACACCGTGCTGCCGATCACCGCAATGCGTTCCCGCTCGCTCGGCGGACATTGACGCAATGTCTCCCAACGCGCTCCGGCCAGCCAGTAAAGCGGCCGCATCCAAAGATCCCATGACGTCGGATGATTGGTATCTTGAAGGGGTTCTAAGGTAGGTGGCCAATGCATTGCGCGCGCAAGCTAGTCCCCTCCCTGCTAAACACCAGTCAAATTTTTTCGGGAATGATCTTCGGGAGGAAATGACAAGTCCATCGCAGCACCGTTCAAGGTCAGCCGACTTGGATGGGATCATAGGCATTACAGCCAAGGCTGAAAGGCAAAAATGCCCGGCAGCCCATAAGAAAGATTTGCGGCGGGCGGTTTGAAATCCAATCATCAGGCCATGTCCAACCGCTTCTACGGGGAATTTGACACGCTCCGGCGCTCTGGCCCGGGCGATGGCGATGATTACCGCACGCCCTTCCAGATCGACCGCGACCGCGTGCTCCACACCCCGACCTTCCGTCGCCTGCAAAACAAGACCCAGGTGTTCTGGAGCGGCGAATACGATTTCTATCGCACCCGCCTCACCCATTCGCTGGAGGTGGCGCAAATCGGCAAATCCATCTGCCACTGGCTCAAAACCCGGCCCGCAAGTCCGTTAGACGCGGGGTTTTTCATCGATCCCGATCTGGTGGAGGCGGTGTGCCTGTCGCATGATCTCGGGCACCCGCCCTTCGGCCATGCCGGCGAGCGGACCTTGAATCACCTGATGCGCCGGCACGGCGGCTTCGAGGGAAACGCGCAGACGC
>JAPLUJ010000692.1:0-9808 GCA_026397695.1 Verrucomicrobiota bacterium
TGGCACTCTTCAGGGCCAACGGCCCGGCAACATACCAGCCCATGGCAACGCCATGGGGAACAATCCCACCCATGCGATTGAGGGCTGAAGGCCCGCAACATGAAGCGTCGGACATCGGACCTGCTCGCCGCATGGGCCGGGCTTGCAGCCCTCGAATCTCATGACGACGCACTGACCTGGCGCTGCCCAAGGCTGGTATGGAATGGACCGTTGGCCCGGAAAACCCAATCCGAAAACCGCGAAAATGTGCCAAATCATTTTCCACCGGGTTCAGGAACTGTGAGCCTCGAGGATTTTCCAACGAAATTCTTTGGCAAAGCGGATCGGATGGCTATTTTCGCGCTTGTAGAGTTTCCCCATGAATCCGGCCGCAAACCACTGTCCCTTGCCCGGATCCGCCGAAAAAGCGCGGATTGCAATCCATTCTTTCTTTCAGCGTTTCAGCTTTCAGCTTTTCAGCTTTGCCGGAACCCCCTTTTCCCCCGCAACCCCCATTTCCCCGCCCTCCGGTCCGGCCTCCGGCTCTTCCATCGGCCTTCACCGGGAAAGCAATTTCCTGGCAACAATTAAGGCTAAAATGCTCGAAAATCTAGTCAAACGACTGTTGCCAGTAGCTTTAGCTAGTGCAGGCTTTCTTGGAACAGCGACGGCAGAGACTAAGATGACTGTGACTGGGCCAGTTGTAACGACTGGAGAATATCTTTCTTCGCATCCTGGGCTTGAAAAAAAATGGGGCTATGAAATTACAAATGCAAGTACGGCTGGCGATATTAATAACATGTTTGAATGGCATGATAATGCAGGAACTAACAATGATATACTATCTGCAGGAGCAGATTATGATGGAATTACTGGATCAATCACATCCTATCTTTCCGCTACGTCGTCTGGATTTACAGGATTACTTCCTCCTACTGATCCGTTTGATGTAGGAGATAACAAAGTTTTTTTTATATTTATACTCCTGCTGACACACCATCAGCACCTGGTCTTGCAACTGGAACAGCAAGAGGATCTTTAGATGGCGGAGATAATTTCAATTCAGTGCCAGTAAATGTGCCATTTCTTCCTGCTAAGGTAAGCATTAAATCTGCAATGCAAGAAATATCACCTGGGTTATTTGAATATCGCTTTCTTGCAACAAATGAAGGAACACCTAAAGCAACTGCAAACATTCCAATAGGGATGAATGATCAATTAACTAGAATTGATGTTTCTGCAGGAATCGAAGCAACAACTAATGAACTTAGCACGACCATTTCAACAAGTACTGGTGGATTAAATTTGCACCAAACTGCATTATTTATGGTGCTAACTACACAAAATAAGAATAGTCAATTATATGCACGATTAACTGCAGGGAGTTATAATTCCAATCAAGGAGTAATAGTACCTGGAGAAGCAATTCCCAAACCGGCATTGACTTTTTTCAATAATGGTTTACATCTGGTTTATTTTGCAAAGCCAGGAACACCATTTATTCCACAAGATTCAAATAATTTACAGGCATGGAATTCTGCCACAGGAAATTATAAAATAATTACTTTAGAAATGCTCCAAAACCAACCTATCGATATTTCTGATGCAATACCGTGGAATATGGGAAATAATGAAAAGGTAATGCCTATAAATGGTGCATATATCTATTATAGATCACCTAATTTAGAGAGTAGATTTGCGCGTTTCAAATCTACCTTCCCAGATGTGACTCAGGATATGACTTTATTTGATATTCCTTTGGAATCCCAGACCCCGCGCCTGATTGACGGGGTGCTGGTTTTCCCCGGGGTCACTGTCCTGAGGTTCGGGAACCTCGGGCCGCCGGTGTTGCAGGGTGCGAACTGATGGGCGGAGGGAAACGAGCCCGGGACCGCAGTTTCCGGTCGTGACTTTTTGGAGTGGTAACGAGCAAGTGCGATTCCTCCAATTCCGCGATATTTACGATGCTTTCTATCCCAAAGGGATTATGTCCATCAGCCCAGGGTTGGCTCGCAGAGCCTACCCTGGGGCCATCCGTCAAAAAAATTTTCCAACCCCACCGGGCATGCGCGTCAAGTTAAGGGGTGATTTGCAGGTAACAGCAGCAAGAGGGGAACGGGCGGCCCGCCCGTTTTGATGGAAAAAGAACACGGGCAGGCTGCCCGTGCCCCTCTTTTAGAGCCCTGCGATGCAAGACATCGTCGCTTAACTTGACGCGCATGCCCACCGGGGTTGTGTCTTCCCGGCGGCGATGACCGGTTGTATGTCGGATTGTTCCCCGTCTCCCTTGCCTTCCGCAGGACAGAACCGCGTTGCGGTTCAATTTCTCATTACGGAATCGTCCCGGGGTAGCCGTCTGGCGACGGCAACCCCGGGCTGGCAGACATAAAGCCGTTGGCGTAAAAGACTCCCGCATTCAGGGGATTTAAACTTGCTCCCTTTTTCAGCAAAATCGAGGTCGTTTAGTGAGGTCTGAACTTCGACGCCAAACGCCGCCGCGAATCGCACGAGCCGCTCGACCTTTTTCACGCCCACATCGGTGGCATGGACGCATTCGCCCGCGGCCTCAAGATCGCCGCCGCCGTGCGCGCCGACGGCCGCCTCGGCAAATTCGTCAGCGAGCGCTATGCCTCGTGGGACAACGGCATCGGCCAACGCGTCGAACACAAGCAGGCCACCCTCGCGGAACTCGCCGAGTATGTCTCCAGCCATCCCGAGCCGGTCATTGCCTCCGGCCGCCAGGAGCTGTTGGAAAACATCCTCAACGAGTCAATCTGTTAGAACGTGGCGCGCGGGTGTACTTAATTATGATGGGCTTGTTGCATCGGATCTGGCCTGCCATCTACGTTTAACCATACCCGATCTGCGATCATCTGATCTTGCGTCTTCCGGTGGAGGATGAGGTGGTAGTTCAAGAACTGGCAGGGCGCAAAACCCTGCGTGACATCCTGATGGCCGATCGGACACCAGGATGTCCCGGTGTTGCGGGTGGTGGAGGGGAATCTACGGTTGCGGCTGCGGAACGTCGATCGGCCGACGCAAGCGGTCTAACATTCCAGCACTGCATTGAGGATCGCGTGATGCACGTCCTCCGCGGTGGCCACGGGAAACCGCGTTCCCATCAAAACCGGGCGCTCGTTGGCGGGGACGTGGTCGCGGCCGTGCGAGCCTTTTACCAGGGTGGCGTCCAGCGGGATGATTTCCAACAGCCCGCGCAGGCCGAGTTGTTTCTTGAGGAGGAACTTTGCGATGGCCAGTTTGGGGAGGATGAGTGCGGGATCGATGAAAAGTTCGCACGGGTCGTAGCCGGGTTTGCGGTGGATATCGAGGGTGCGGGCATAGTCCGGCGCGAGTGAGTTGTGGTCCCAGAAGTAATAGGTGAACCAGGCATCCGGCGCGGCGATGGCGATGAAATCCCCGGCGCGTTCGGTGGCGATGCCTGGTCCCCACGTTGTCTGCGGGACGCGGACCTCATCGACGCCCGGCGTGTTTTCTAACATGGTGTGGACTTCATCCCGGATCGCGAGGTCGTTGACATAAACATGGGCGATCTGGTGATCGGCGATGGCGAAGGCGCGGGAGCCGCCGCAATCGAGAGTCTCGCGGCCGAGTTCGTTCTTGAGGAGCAGCCAGCCGTTGGCGCGGAACAAGCGGTTGAGGTGGACGGGGCGGGTGACCGGGGAGATGCCATATTCGGAAAGCACCAGCACACGGACGCCGCGTGACTCGTAATACCCGATGAGATCACTGGCCACACGGTCGATTTGCGCCAACTCGTCCGGGATGTTAGGCGCGTGCGGGCCGTTTTTTTGCAACGGGTAATCGAGATGCGGCAGATAGACGAGGCTGAGCGTGGGCGAGTGATGATCCTCGGTCCATTTTGCGGAGGCGGCGATCCACGCGGACGATGCGATGCCCGCCGCCGGCCCCCAGAACGCGCGGAACGGGAACTCGCCGAGATCGTGCTTCAGGCGGTCGCGCAGCAGCATCGGCTGGGTGTGGATGTCGAACACCTTGCGCCCGTCCGCCGGATAGAGCGGGCGCGGGGTGATGGAGAAATCCGCCGTGGCATACATGTTATACCACCAGAACAGCTTGGCACAGGTGAAGCCGGGGATTGCGCGCCGCAGCTTGTCCCAGAGTTTTTCCCCGTGTACCAGGTGGTTGCTTTGTTTCCAGAACCGCACTTCGGCGGATTCGCGGTCATACCAACCGTTGGCGACAATGCCGTGCCGTGCGGGCGAGGTGCCGGTGGTGAGCGACGACTGCGCGGTGCAGGTGACGGCGGGGAACGCGGGAGCATAGGCTTGTTGGCCGTGTTGTGCGGCGAAGGCGGTGAGTTCCGGCAGATGGGGACCTAGCAGGGATTCCGTTAGTCCGACGATATTGAGGACGGCGAGGCGCATGGCAGGACTTTGGATATGGCTCGAGTTTCCGCGCAGCGGCCGCGAATGTCCCCGCGCGTTGGGTCCATCATGCAGAGTCCGCAAGGAAATCACAACCGGCAATTGTGCCGGGCGCGCCATGCCACGGGTGCGTTCAAGCCGTGGAAGAATGCACTGGATGTTATTGTCCTGTGATCTATTCTGTCCGGGTGTTCCAGATTGTTTTCAACGAAATCAGTGCGGCGGAGCTATCGAGTCTCGACACGCTTGAGCAGATCGACTTGATTGAGGAATTCAAGGTCGGCAAGGATGATCTTGATCATCTGAGCGGTGAGCGTTTCGGGAAAATCGAACGTGACGGGCGGGTCTTATACCGTTACCGGGCGAAGGATTACCGGTTTTACTTCGAGGTCAAAGAAGACGCGGTGATTGTGCACCGGGTTTTGCACAAGGGCACGTTTTCGGATTTCCTGTTCCGCTCGAAGATGCCGCTGGCGGAGGATGAGGCGCTGGCACGGTCCAAGCACTTCTGGAAGCTCATCGACGAGGGCCGCAACGCGCGCCGCTTGTGAACCGCCGCGATGGCAGGTCCAACCCACGCGGTTGAATCCGGCAGTTTTTGCTTTCGGTGAAGCGCGGATGAGCGCATACTCCGCGAGTGAAGAAATGGCTGATGTATGCGGCGCTGGCGATTCTCATCGGAGGAAGTTGGATGTTGTTTTTCAAATCGGGCAGCGAGATCAAGGCAAAACAAGCACAGGTGGCGGAATATAATGAACAGGGAGACCCCGATGGCAAAATTCCCAAGTTGGAGGGAACGATCCAAACACTCGAAGGCCAGCGAACCTTCAACGGTATCCTGCTCGCGTTTCTGAGTGCGAGCTTGATCGGGCTGGTTTTCGTGTTGCAAATCCTGCCCTCTTTTGCCCAGCGGATGACGCATGCGGTTTATGACAGCGCGGAGATGATGGAGCATGACGTCATGCACGACGCCCGCTCGCTGCTGGCACAAGGGGACTACCAAGGAGCGATTACGGCCTTCCGGCAGGCCGCCGCCGCCGATCCCTTGAACCGCCTGCCATGGGTGGAAATCACGAAAATTTACAAGGACCATTTGGATGATCCGGCAGCCGCCGTCCAGACGATCCGTTACGCTCTGGAGAGCCAGGAGTGGGAGGTCAGTGACGCGGCATATTTCCTTTTCCGCCTGGCGGAGTTGTATGACGATATCTATCATAACCGTGCCGCTGCGGTGGGCATCATGCAGCAGGTGATCGCCGAGTTCCCGGGGACGCGCCATTCTGCCAATGCCAGCCACAAGCTGCACGCTTGGAGCATGGAAGGAGCCGGGAAAGCGGAAGTGTCGACGGCGCAAGAACCGGGCACCACCGCGTGAGGGGCAAGGAACCACGGTCATGCGGAAAATTGAATCCGACATGCGCGGGTACTTGAAGCTCTATTGCGGGCGTCATCTGCTGTTCGTCGCGGCGGTGATGGCTGCGGTCTGTGTGGCGGTGGCGGATGCGCACCCCGCGCGGGGTCTGTTAGTGGGGGTCGTGTCAGGAGCGGCGGGGGTTTATGGTGCGGGTTGGCGGCATGGTTTGGCGTGGCTGCTGTGCGGCTGGCTAGCAGTCGCGAGTTTCACCTGGCGGGATGTTTCCCAACGGATGGCGGAGCGCGAATTGTTAGCCGCGCCGGGGGGTTGGGTGCGGGCGCGGGTACTGAAGGACGCGCAGAGTGGTGGCCGTTATTGGGTTGCGCCTGCTAGATTGCGGGCGGGCGGGCGGGCGGGTGCGACAGTCTTGTGGGAAGGCCGGGGGGAAGCCCCTGTGGCGGGCGCGGTGGTAACGGCCCGGGGCAACTTCGGCCCGCTGCCCGAACCGCGGAATCGGGGGGAGTTTGACCGGGCCGCATGGCTGAGGAGGCAGGGCGTGGCGGCGGTGTTTCGCACGGAGTGGGAGGACACGCTGGAAACCGGACGCCTGGCAGTGCTGGGAGCGCGGATCCGCCATGGTTTCCGTGACCGGGTGACGGCTGGTCTGTTAGAAGATTCGCAGGAAGCCAACGTCATCCGGGCGGTGGTGATCGGGGAGACCCCGCCGGACGCGGACGCATTGATTGCGGCATTCCGGAACTTGCTGCCCTTGGTGTTCGGCTATTCGTGGATCACCGGCAACAGCGCACCCGCCGTGCGCTCCGCTTGGATGGCGGCGGTTTTTCTGGGTGCTTTCGTGTTCCGCCGTCCGCCTGATCTGTTGAATGCGCTGGGAGCTGTTTTGTTAGGGGCCATGCTGTGGGACGGGCGGCTGTTATTTCAGCCTGGCGTGCAACTTTCCTACGGGGTGGTGGCGGCCATCGCCGTTGGAGCGGCATGGACTTCCAAGGCGTTCACCTGGATGACCGTGCCGGAACTTTACCTGCCGACGCAGATGATACCCCGGTGGCAGTCGTTTTGGCTGAAGCGGCGGAGAGGCGTTGCCCAATCGCTGGGTGTTTCGCTCGCCGCAGGTGTTGGGTCGGCACCTCTCACGGCGTTTCACTTTGGGTTGGTGACCCCGGTGTCGGTGATGGCCAATCTGGTGTTAGTCCCCTTGGTGTTTGTGTTGCTCGTCGCGGCTTTGGCGGCCGTCGCGCTGTCGCCCGTGGCACCACCGGTGGCGCGCGGGGTGAACCGCCTGAATGGAATGGTGGCCAATGCCAGCGTGGTCTCGGCGGAATTTTTCTCGGCGATTCCGGGCGGACATTTGCATGTGGGGCGGGAATCCCGGCCGGTATTGCTGGTGTATGACCTCGGCCATGGTGCTGGGGCGGCCTGTTTTTCCGGCGGTTCTAACGGCGCGGTGCTCATCGATTGCGGGGACCGCCAAAGTTTCAAGCGCTGTGTGATGCCATCCTTGCGGCAGCTTGGAATCGAACCGGATTCGGTGGTGTTGAGCCATCCGGATGGCGGGCATCTCGGTGGGGCGGCGGCGGTCTGGCAGGCATTCCCTATCCGTCAGGTGTTAGTGCCCGTCCAACTCTCGCGCAGTCCGACGTTCCGGGCATGGATGGAGAACGCTCCCAAGGCGGGCATCCGGATTGGCCAGGTGGCGGTGCCCGGCTGGCACGCGTTTCCAGACGGCGCTTCTCTGGAAATTCTGCACGCCCCGGATCCACTGGCCGTGAATGCGCTGGCGGACGACAGGGTGGCCGTGTTCCGCCTCCATTGGCGCGGCTGGAAACTTCTCCTAACAAGTGACGCCGGCATGGGAACGGAGCGGAAATTGCTCGATGCCGGCTTGGATCTATCAGCAGATCTGATCATCGCCGGCCGTCACCGCACTGATCTCACACTGTGCGATGCGTTTCTCGACGCCGTCAATCCGCAGGCGATCATGGCCTCGAATGCACCGTTTCCCGTTGAGGAAAAGCTGGATCAAGGCACGGTAGATTATTGGAAATCCCGCTCTATCCAAGTGGTTGATCAAGCGCAATCGGGTGGTGTGACGGTGCGGGTGGACGATGCGGGGAATCTGCGGATCGAGGGGTTTCTGTGTGCCACACCGCTGGTGCTCAGACATCGGTGATCCTCAATGGGACCAATGTCCACCTTGCCAATGACTATAGGAGACTCCTCTTATCAAAAAAACTCTTGCGGCTTTGCGCGTCATGAGAAACCCGGATATGGACAGCCGCGCATCATGCGCTAGGTTGTGCGGCGGATGACCTTGCGGGATCTCGGTTGGAATCCGGATTTTGAAACCGCCTTCGCGCCCTACCGCGCGAAAGGCTGGGTGCCCGCACGCCTGATCCGCGAGTCGCCTATCAACTTTGGCGCCTTCCTCGGGGATGGTGAGGAAATCGACGTCGTGCTGTGCGGCCGTGTCTGGCACGCGGCCGCTTGCGATGCGGACCTGCCGGCGGTGGGCGATTGGGTGGCTCTGGAACTCGGCCACGAAAACCAGGACCATGTGATCCGCGCGAGGTTGCCCCGCAAGTCGTGCTTTTCCCGCAAAATGCCCGGCAACAGCTCGCAGGCCCAAGTCATCGGTGCCAACATCGACATCGTCGCCGTGGTCACCGAGGCCGGTCCGGATTTCAACCTGCGCCGGATGGAACGCTACTTCATGCTGATTGAGCGCAGTGGTGCCAAAGCCGTGGTCCTGCTCAACAAATCCGACCTGTATCCCGCCGTACAAAACCGCCAGGCCGCCGCGCGGATTGCCGCGCTGTGGGACGGGGCCAAGGTGCACGTCACCAGCGCGCTGCAGGGCGACGGTCTAACAATCTTGCGGAAGTATCTCAAAAAGGGTGTCACCATGTGCATCGTGGGCTCCAGCGGAGTGGGCAAATCCACCCTCGTCAACCAACTGCATGGCGAGGAGTGGCAGTGGACCGGCGAAGTCAACGAAACCACCGGCAAGGGACGTCACACCACTGCTTCGCGCGAGCTCGTCCCGCTGCCTGGTGGCGGCATGCTCATCGACAATCCCGGCATGCGGGAAATCCAGATGTGGACTGATGAAACCACGCTGCGCGAGAGTTTTTCCGACGTGGAGGAGATTGCCGCGAGTTGCAAGTATGCGAATTGCGGCCACCGCAACGACGCGGGTTGTGCGATTCGCGCGGCGGTGGAGAGCGGTGCCTTGGATGCCGCCCGGCACGATCATTTCCTCAACCTTGAAAATGAAATCGCCGCTCTGAAAAAACGTGCCGAAAAACGCCAGATTGCCGTCGAACGCTGGGCCAAACGCAATCGCCGCGTCAAAGCACGGAATCTCAATGACCGCATCCAACTCGAACGGGATGAACGCGGTGATCTCTGAGGCTCCGCGTCTTCCCGCTTGATGCCCCGACGTTTACGGATGATTCTCGCGGCATGTATTCCTCCCGCTGGAAATCCACCCTGCGCCGGTGCCTGCCGATCGCCGGCGTGTTGGCGGCGGCTTTCACCCAGCCCGCGCCGGCCCAGACCGCGGGCTTGAAAGAAACGGTTAAACCTCTAACATCCTCCCGGCCTGCCGCTTTTGCCGCTGCCGATCAACCCGACGAGTCCCGCACGAGACTCGAGCAATGGTTGCGGGATGCCCGCGATACCCGGGTGCGCTTGGAGGCCACCGATGCTGCCACCACCCTGCCCGAGGGAATAAGCACGGGGGAACTCGATGACCGCCGCCGCGACCTGGAACAAACGGTTCTAACGATTGCGCGCGCGCTCAAGAATTTCAACTCCATCGCGGACGCCCGCAAAGACCTGGAGACCACCCGTGCCGAGGCCGCCGCATGGCAGGGGTTCAAGGAAAAACCTCCATACTCGCTGCTGATGGTCGACGACCTGCTCAACGAGCGCGACGCGGTCCAAGCCAACCTCGATTCCTGCGAATCCTCGCTGTCGAATTACCAACGCCTCATCGCCACCACCGTGGACGACACCAAAGCCGCCGAAGATGTGGTGAGCAGCGCCA
>JAPLUJ010000692.1:9893-18776 GCA_026397695.1 Verrucomicrobiota bacterium
TCCCGTCTGTTAGCCGTGCGTGCCGGCTTCATCCAGACCAGTTGCGACAGTCTGCATGATCGCATCGCGGCCGCCAAAATCCAGCTCACGCTGCTCGATCGCCAGGTGAAAACCGCCAAGGCCCAGGTTCGTTTCAACGACGATGATCTAACAAATATTGGCAAGGTGTCCGCAGAACGCAAGCGGGCCGTCCGCAAGGAAATCGAGAAGGTTTCCCAACGACTCAAGGCGGCCATGACCGCCCGCACCCAGGCACAGTCCGCCCTAACATCCCTGACGTCCCCCCCCCCCGCACCCGTCGAGCCGCCGGGCATGGAACTCGCAAAATACCGGTTGGAGGTGGCCGAAGGGCGTGTTGAGGCCATGCAGTCGCTCGCCGAGGGACTCGAGAGCCTGCTGCAATTGGAAGACATCAGCATCATGGCCTATCAGGACCGCAAGGCGCTCATCGAGGCCACCAATCCCCAACAGCGGACCAAGATGCTTGAATCACTCGGCGTTCCGCGGGAGCGTCTCTGGGCATGGGAAAATGTTCTCGACGATGAACTCGCCAGCAGCAGCGCCGACCTCGGCAAACTCGAGGCGCGGGCGGCATCTATCAGCCCGGAGGATCCCCGCTTCAGCCTGTTCAGCGAGCAACGCGCGAGCACCAGCGAAAAACTCGCCATGCTGCAGCGTGTCTCACAAGCGGTCAATGCCCAACGGAAACTCGTCAAACGCTGGGTCCTCGAATATTCCCCGAACCCTAACGAAGTTGGACTAATGCGGCGGATCTCGTCGCTCAGTGCCGCGAGCTGGGGTGCCGTGAAAAAATTCTGGGCCTTCGAAGTGAGCACCCGCGAGGCCAAGGTGGAGGTGGACGGCCAGACGATTACCGGCAAGGTCCCGATCACCCTCGGCGACTTGTTGCGGGCCTTGTTGTTTTTCATCATCGGTTACTGGATCTCCTCCATCATCGCCAGGCGCATCGAAGCCGGGCTCGTCGCGCGCGGCCACATCGTGGAAGCCCAGGCCAAAACGCTGCGCAACTGGGCGATGATCTCATCAGCGGCATCATCGTCCTCGCCGAACGCAAAGTCCGCGTCGGCGATATGCTCAACGTCGATGGCATCATCGGAACCGTCACCGAAATCAACACCCGCTCGTCGATCATCCGCAGCCCCGATGACGTGGAAACCATGATTCCCAACTCATTGTTCCTGGAAAACCGGGTGACCAACTGGACGCTCACCCACCGCAAAATACGCCTTTTCCTGCGCGTGGGCGTGGCCTACGGCACCCCGCCGCAACAAGTGATTGAGATCCTAACGGAAGCCGCCGGGCGCCACGGGCTGATCTGCAAGGAGCCCGCGCCCTTTGTGGTGTTCGACGACTTCGGCGACAGCGCGTTGATTTTCCACCTCTATTTCTGGCTCGATCTCAGGGGCTCGACCAACGCCATGATCGTCACCAGTGACCTGCGCCTGATGATCGAAAAACGCTTTGCCGAAACGGGCATCGAGGTGCCATTCCCAAAACGCACCGTACACCTCAACGCCGATTCCCCCATCAAAGTCGAGTGGGCCAATGCCCCCGCACCGAACACTTCTAACGATTTCCCCACCCACCGATGATGAAATATAGGTTATTGGTCATCAGTCATCAGTCATTAGTCATTAGTCATTAGTCATTAGTAAAGATGACGCGATGCATATTCTCTGACCAATGACCAATGACCCATGACCTCTGACCAATGACCTCTGACCAATGACCAATGACCAATGACACCCACTGGATGCAGCTCGCGCTGCTAGAAGCACGCAAGGGCGTGGGGAAAACCGCGCCGAATCCTCCGGTGGGGGCGGTGATCGTGCACCACGGAATGCTGTTAGGAACTGGTTGGCACCGTGCCGCCGGCCGGCCGCATGCCGAATGCGAGGCGCTATCAGATGTGCTTGAACAACACGGCCGCGACGCGCTGCGTGGCGCGACCGTTTATGTCACGCTCGAACCCTGCTCCACCTGCGGCCGCACCCCGCCCTGCACCCAGTCACTCATTGATGCCGGCGTGGCACGCGTCGTCTATGCCTGCGTGGATCGCCACCCGGAGCACGCGGGCCGTGCCGACGCGCTGCTAACAACTGCCGGGATTGCCGTCTCGTCCGGGGTGTGTCGGGATGAGGCGGAGCGCCTGTTGCGCCCGTATTTCAAAGTTCTTGCCACCGGCCTGCCATGGGTGATCTGGAAATCCGCGATGAGCCTGGATGGTCGCATCACCCGCCCGCCCGGCGAGGACCGGTGGATCACCGGCGAACCCGCCCGCGCCGACGTCCAACAACTCCGCGCCACCGTGGATGCCATCCTCACCAGTGGCGCCACCGTGCGCCACGACCAACCCGCCCTAACCATCCGTGTGCCGGAGTTGCTAGAGGGCCGGCCGCAGCCATGGCGGGTGGTGTTTTCGGATGCTCCGGAGTCCCTGCCGTTAGAAGCGCCGTTGTTCACTGCTCCGCCCGCGCCACGATCTAACTGGATCGTTGCGCGCTCTCGCCCGCGAACAAGGCGTCCTCACCGCCATGACCGAGGCCGGCGGCGTCTTTTCCGCCGCTTTGTTCGCGGCCGGCCTGGTTGATGAAGTCGTTATCTATCTCGCACCGCGCCTCTGCGGCGGCACCTTGCCCGCACTCGCCGGACCGCCCTGGCGCGAATCCCTCAGTCTGGTGGAAACCGACCTCATCCAGTTAGGCGACGACCTCCGCTTCCGCGGCATCATCCTGCAGAGGTGACGTTCCAAGCCGGCGCACCGGAATAATCTCTTGCTCCACGCCCATGCCCCCTCCGGCTGTTAGACGGATCCGCCGTCAAGGGCGATGGTGACGGCCCCACGCCCATGCCTCCCCTTTTACCAATGATTGATGCGATCGCATCAATCATTGGTCAAGGACTGAACCGACCTTTGCGTTATTCGAGCAAACGGCTTTGGAAAACCTCGTAGATCCACTTGCGCGGACCGGCGAAGACACACGTGATCACCCGTCGACCGTCGAGGATCTCGTATTCGAAAATCACGCGGTGAGAGCCGATCCGCAGGCGTTGGAATCCTTCCAACTCATCGGTGAGCGGCTTGATGTCGCCGCGTTCGCGGGCCAGTCCCTTGATCGCCACGCGCAGCGCATGGTGCGGTTGCGGCGGCAGACGCCGCAGGTAATGGATCACTTCCTCCTGGACTCGGACGGCTATCATAGTGTGTCGAGTGCGGAAATATCATGGTAAACCGCCCGTCCCCCGCGGTGCTTGCGGATCGCCGCCATCGCCTTGGGATCGGCAAGCAACTCCATCGTCTCGGCAATCGCCTCCATGCGCTCGATCGACACCAACACCGCCACCGCCCGTCCCTGCTTCGTGATGGTGACCGGATGGTCCGCGGCCTCTTGCACCAGAGCCGAGAGTTTCTGCTGTGCGGTCTTGATGGTGTAAGTGTCAGCCATGCGGCAATGTATCCCTTTTTCATGAAAAAGGGAGTCATGAAGATCGCGGAAGAAGGCATGAGCCGCTACCGCAATGCCCTGCGAGAGTTGGCCAAATGAAAGAACCTTGCTGGCTTAGACGGGAAATCATTCTCGCAATTCACAGCGCGCTGCTCGCACGCTTCGGGGGGCTGGAGGGTGTGCGCGACGAAGGCTTGCTAGAGTCGGCGCTTGCCCGTCCTCTCCAACTTCTCCACTACGCCACTTGGCTGAAACGCTCGTGTTCCCCGCGCTAACCGCCTCTGCGATTCTGCGGATTTTTCTTCCCCATCCTAGCAGGATCACCCAGGGTTCACCCATGAGAAAAACGTTCATCTGCCTGTGGCTTGCCTGTACCCCGTTGTTCGCCGATGACGATCTGTTCCGGGAACGCTTCGCCGATCCCACGACCCGCACCACGGCGCTGGCCGAACTCATCCCCGGAACCCAGTCGGCATGGTTCCACACCGCCCTCGACCACCAACTCGCCGGTCGCAACACGGAATTCAATAAAACCATGGCCGATTGGAAGATCTCCGCCGACCGCAAGGGAAATCCCGTCTCCGCCAAAGGCATGGCCGTGCTCGAAAACCGCCAACTGCTCCTCGACTATCAGAAAAAACCGAAAACCTCGCTGGCTGGACTCATCCGCCGCCTCGACCTCAAGTTCGATGACACCCGCCCGGACGCCGCCGCCGCAGATAGCCTGCCCACCCGGCTCGACCCCGCACTCGTCACCGAAGCCGCGTTCGACCAAGCCGCCGCCGACCAAGTGCCGGACGCGCCGTACACCCAGTACACCCACACCCGACTTTACCGCGAACTCGAGCACGTCGAAAAATTCGACGAGGCGAAAATCCGCTGGTTCCTCGAACACCTGCAGCGCGCCGACCTGCCGGGCGTCGTGCCGCTCATCGACCACTCGCTCGGCCTCGATAAACCCGTGCCCTTCGGCAAACTCCCGCTCCATCAGAAACTCACGTCCAACCAACTCGCATCCCTGCTGGAACTCCGGCCCGATCTCCGTTCTAACGAAACATTCGCGCTCGCCGTGCTCGCGAAAATGCGCCCCGGCGTGGAGACGGATTTCGACCGCGACTCCAAAGCCCACGCCGATTTCCTCCGGCGCTGCCGCAATTTCACCGTCACCCTGCCGCCCGCCCTCAACTCGCTCAAGGCCCACGTCCTGTTCCATTTCCTGCGCTTGCAGGCGGATGCCGGAATCTATCCAAAGGAGGATTTCATCGCCTTCCTCACCCTGCCCCGCGCGAAACATAAACTTCTGATAGTCCCGGAGGCGTTCCCACCCGAGTGCATCAAGCTCGACGCCGACTACGCGTCCGTCACCGGCTGCCCGCCGGTTCGCGACGACCTCCCGCTGATCCAGTCCTACCTCCAGCACTTGCTCGGCCAGGCAGAAACCGCCAAGGATTTCGTGCCTTTTATCGCGGAAAAACCCCTCTCTCAACTCCGCGCCCGGGCCCGCCTGTTAGCCGGTGCCAACCCCAGCCGCTGGGGTGCCGCCATCGATCCCGCGGAGTTCAAGTCCCTGCAGGAGGATACCCGCATCAGCTTCGCGCCCGGCGCGCCAAATATGTTAGATTCCGATGCCCCGGTCGCCCTCACCCTCGATCTCAAGAACACGCCGGACCTGCTCATCCGTATCTATGAACTCGACCTGCCCGCGTATCTCACACTCCACGGCGCCGAGCCGGAGGTCTCGATCGATCTCGACGGGCTGGTCCCGCACCACGAACGCCGCCAGGCGTTCACCCAGTCCCCGCTGCTCATCCACCGCGAAACCATCGAACTGCCCGAGCTAACAGGTCCGGGCGCGTGGCTCGTCGATTTCACCGGCGGCCGGGTGTCCGCCCGCGCCCTGATCCGCAAAGGCCGTCTCGCCGCCTTCCCGGAACGCACCGCCACCGGCCAAACCGTCCGCGTCTTCGATGAAAAAGGCCGCCCCGTCACTGATGCCGCCATTTCGTTAGGCAGGGAAACCTACTTGTCCAACATCACCGGCCGCATCGTGATCCCTGACGCGCCGAACCAACCTGTCACCCAGGGCATCGTGCGCGCCGACAAACTCGCCATCCCGGTCGAACTCGGCACGCGCTCCGATGAACTGGGGCTCAACGCCCGCTTCCACCTCGACCGCGAACAATTGTTAGCCGGCTGCGAGGCCCGGCTCCAACTCCGCGTCCAGCTCACCAACCACGGCCACGAACTCCCGCTTGAACGCATCAAGGATGCGGCCCTCGTGCTCAAGGCGGAATTGTCAGGCGACGTCACCACCGAACGCGTCATCGCCGAAAACCTCGCGCTCGCGCCGGTGTTAGAAATTCCGTTCCAGGTTCCCGAGGACCTGCTCCGCCTCACGCTCACCCTGCGCGGCACCGTCACCCCGACCACCGACGGCAACCCCGTCAAACTCAGCGCCAAACAATCCTACGAACTCAACGGCGGACTCAAGGAGTCCCGCGTGGCCAATGCTTTCTTCTCCCCCACCGCAACGGGCCATTTGTTAGAGATCCGCGGCCGCAATGGCGAGCCTCTGCCCTCGCGCGCCATCACCCTCGCCTGCCACCGCGATGATTGCCTGTCGGATATCAAACTCACCGTCCGCACCGATGCCAACGGCCGCGTCGATCTCGGGAAACTCGACACCATCGACTCGCTCGCGGTCACCGGCACCGACATCGCCGAAACAACATACAAACCCGCAGCACACTCGACCCGCTATACCTCGGATCTGCAACTCCCGGTCGGCCGCGAAATCCGCCTGCCGCTCGCCAAACCCGCCGCCGCGCCGGACCGCCTGGAGTTATCATTGTTAGAAATGCTCGCTGGAAATCCGCTCCGCGACCATTTCGACAAGCTCACCATCGATGCCGGCCAACTCGTCATCCGCGACCTGCAACCCGGCGACTATCAACTCAGGCAGAAAGACCAATCCACATCCATCCGGATCTCCTCCGGCGTCGAGAGCGACGGCCTGCTGGTTTCCAACATGCGCATCCTGCCGCTCCACGCGCCGCCCAACCCGATCATCACCACCGCCACCGCCGCTCACGACGAACTCAGGATCCAGCTCCACGACGCGGGCCCGGACACCCGCGTCTCACTGGTCGGCAAACGCTACAACACCGGGTGGTATGCGGGTCAGGGGTTCTATCCGTTTGCACCCCCGCTTGCCGATGCGCGCGCTCCAGGCTTCTCCGGCTGCGGTTTCCTAACGGACCGCCGCCTCGACGATGAAATGCGCTACATCCTCAACCGCCGCGCTATCAAAACCTTCCCCGGATCAATGCTGCCCCGCCCCGGCCTGCTGCTCAACCGCTGGACCGAGGAAAATCTCTCCCAGGAATCCATCACCGGCGGCAGCGGCGAAGGCGGCAGGGGCTCGGGCTCAGGCTATGGAAGCGGCTCAGGCGCGGGCAAATTCTTCGGAATGATACCCAAGGCATCAGCGCCTAACAAACATCTCGTCTGCGATTTCCTCGCCACACCCGCCGTCGTGAGTTTCAATCTAACACCCGGGACGGACGGCTCTATCAAGCTGCCGCTCGCCGGGTTCGTCGGCTGCCAGTTCATCCAAATCACCGCCGCCGATGCCTTTGCCAGCGACCGGCTCATCCTGCCACTGCCGGCCTGCGAGACGCCACTGCGCGACCGCCGCATCGCCCGCCCGCTCGATCCCAAGACCCACTATCAGGCGACTCGCAGCGCCGCCGTGCTGCAGACCGGCGCGACCGCCGCAATCGAAAACCTGCTCGACGCCGATTGGCGCGCCTTCACCACCCTCGCCGACGCCCACCAGTTCCTCTATGGCATGACCGCCGACGAGCGCCTGCGCGAATTCGCCTTCCTCACCGAATGGCCTGATCTAACCGAGGAACGGAAACTCGCACTGCTCGCCACCCATGCCTGCCACGAGTTCCATCTGTTCCTCGCCCGCAAGGACAAGGCGTTCTTCGACCAACACGTCAAACCGCTTCTAGCAGGAAAACCCGAGCCCGGCTTCATCGATAACTACCTGTTAGGTCGCGATCTCACGCCCTATCTCCGCCACTACGCGTGGCAACGCCTCAACGCCGCCGAAAAAGCCCTGCTCGCCCAAGCCCTGCCCGACGCCCGCGCCCGCATCACCCGCGAACTCACCCAGCGCTGGGAACTCGAAGCCCCCACCCCCGACGCCGAAACCACCCTCTTCACCCAAACCCTGCGCGGCAGCGACCTCGCCACTCAGGACAGCCTCGGCCTGGCCAAACGCGAAATCCAATCGCTGCCATCGGGCGGCATCGCGTACATCACCAATAAACTCAAAAGCATCATCATCCCCAAAATCGACTTCGAGGACACCACCGTCGAGGAGGCCATCGACTTCCTGCGCATGCGCTGTGCGGAACTCGACACTCTCGAACTCGACCCCGCCAAAAAGGGCATGAATTTAGTCATTCGCAGACCACGCAATACTTCTGGAAAAACCGACCCGGACGCTGACCCCGGCGCACTCCGGATCAAGGAACTGCGCATCCGCAACGTGCCGTTAGCCGTCGCTCTCAAATACATCTGCGACCAAACCAAACTGCGCTACAAGGTTGATGACTACGCGGTCACGCTGGTTCCCCAAACCGAAAGCGGCGAAGACATTTGCACCCGCATCTTCCGGGTTCCTCCCGATTTCGTCGCCTCACTCGCCAACGAGCAAGCCGATCCCTTCACCCCGCCCGGTGAAAAACCCGCACCTCCAGCCGCCCGCAAATCCATCACCGAATTGCTCAAAAGCGCCGGCATCGTATTTCCCGAAGGCGCATCCGCCACACTTTCTAACAATGGAGTCCTGCTCGTCACCAACACGCCCGCCGAACTCGACAAGGTGGTAGCACTCACGATGGGCGTCGGCGGCTCGAAGAATCTCGACCCTCGCAGCCCGGATCTAACCCATGGCTTCCAGGATGCCGGTCTCGTCTTTAGCGATCCCGCAGCCGATCCCTTCGCCGCCCAAAGCGGTGTGTCCGCCTTGACCGGCATGTTTGACGGCCAACCCGTCGACCCCTTCGCCGCCCCAGAGAGCGGAGGGACTAAAAAACTGCGGGCGCGCCCCGCGCCCCAGCCGCTGTTTCCCGAGCGCACCCGCTTGTGGCGCGAGGCGAATTACTATCAAAACATCGAGCCCACCGGCGAATCGCTGATCCCGCTCAACCGCTTCTGGCTGGATCTGGCGGCGTGGGATGGCAAGGGGCCGTTTCTCTCGCCGCATTTCAACGCCTGCTCCACCACGGCCAACGAGGCGTTGATGTGCCTTGCGTTGTTAGACCTGCCCTTCAAGGCGCGGCGCCCGGATGTCACCGTCGATGGCAGCACGCTGCGGGTCAAGGCGCGCGAGCCGATGTTG